>JBIIXH010000126.1:0-2618 GCA_044338475.1 Rhodoluna sp. | reverse complement strand
GGTATAGAGCTTGGGCCGAGGGTGACCATAAAACTTAGTGTTAATCCAGATATCGAAACTTGGGCAATAGTGTTGTTTCTAGGTCTTGTGGCGGTGTTGGTCGTCGTCGGTCTTATTCGAACAGCACGTAAATCTAGAACTAGCTAGGGAATATCATGGGCGTCGCAAAGTCATCACTTTCGATGGCCGTTGGAACAATCACTTCAAGAATTCTCGGATTTGTTCGAATTGTGGTTTTGGCGCTAACCATTGGTGTTACTACAGACGCCGCAGATGCGTTTGGGGTTGCCAATCAGCTTCCAAATAATGTTTATGCGATTATCGCTGGTGGTGTTTTGTCGGCGGTTCTTGTTCCGCAGATAGTGAAGGCAAGATCCCACAAAGACGGTGGGCTTGGCTACATAGACAGGCTCTTAACCCTTGCGATTGTGGTCTTTGCAGCGGTCACAATTCTCGCAACACTTTCTGCACCATTTCTAATCTCCATTTACACAACTGGTTGGTCACCGGCACAGCTAGCCCTGGCAACGGCTTTCGCTTACTGGTGTATGCCTCAACTTTTCTTCTATGGTCTCTACGCAATGCTTGGGGAGGTCCTAAATGCGCGAAGCGCATTCGGTCCTTACATGTGGGCACCGGTTCTTAACAACTTCGTTGGGATTGCAGGACTTGTTGCATTTCTTCTGGTCTTTGGCGCTGACCCGACTGGGGTCCGAACTGTTGAAAGCTGGGGTGCAGATCAAATTGCCTTGCTTGCGGGCTCGGCCACATTGGGGGTTATTGCCCAAGCTTTGATTCTTTTTGTCTCTTGGAGAAAAATCGGAATCAACTTTTCGCTAAATTTCTCGTGGCGAGGAGTTGGTCTGCGTCCAGCGATGAAGGCAGCCACTTGGACCATTGGTATGGTGTTGGTTTCTCAAATTGGTGGTTTGGTTCAGACCTTTGTGGCATCAAGAGCTGTTGCTGATAGGTCTGAAGATCTTGCGATTGCGTCAATCGCAGCAATGTTAATTGCTTGGCTTATTTTTATGTTGCCTCACTCTGTTGTAACCGTTTCTGTTGCAACCGCGTATTTCACCAAAATGAGCGAGCACGTTCAAGACAAGCGAATTGATCTGATGAAGGTCGATCTGAAATCTGCACTCAGAGTTGTGGTTTTGGTTAACGTGTTTTCATCTGTCGCACTCATTGTTTTGAGCTATCCGATAGCTCGTGTGTTCGTGGGGGAATATCCTTCTACGGTGGCGCTTGGAAACGTTATCTTTGCAACCATGTTTGGTCTGGTCCCTTTTGGGTTGGTCTTTATGTTTCAAAGAGCGTTCTACGCTCTTGAGGACACAAGAACGCCTTTTGTTTTCACAACGATTCAAATCTCTATCCACATCATCGGCTCTGCGATTTTGTTCTTCACAATGACCTCTGAGTTTTTAGTGATGTCTCTTGCGGGATTGACTAGTGCCACGATATTGATTCAGGCCCTGGTGGCATATCTGTTCTTGAGATCACGGATCGGAAGAGTTGGGGAGCCAGCTAAGGGCAAGGCCCTGACTTTGCGAGTTACTCTGGCAGGTGCGGTGACGGCATTGGTTGGCTACTGGGCTCTTCTGACACTCGGTGGCACCACCGAGCAAAGCCTGGCTCTTGGATCAATAGCTGGTGCGGTAACGGTGATTTTTGCAACAGGTAGTTTGATGCTCTTGGTCTACGTTCTGGTTCTAAAGCTTTTGCGAGTCCCTGAAATTGACACCGCCCTAAAGGGATTTACAGGAATACTGCGTCGCTAAACTAAGTTCTTGTTGAGTGGTCTATGAATCTGACCCGCCAAGGAAGAAGAGAATGCGCGAAGTAATAATCATTGGATCCGGCCCTGCCGGATACACCGCGGGTATCTACGCTGCTAGAGCAGGATTGAACCCTCTTCTTATTGCATCCAGCGTTGAAGCCGGTGGAGAGCTTATGAAGACCACCGACGTTGAGAACTTCCCTGGCTTCCCCGACGGCCTTATGGGCCCAGATCTGATGATGAAGTTCCAGGCTCAAGCAGAGCGCTTTGGAACAGAGATTTTGCTTCAGGACGTTGTAGAGGTTGATCTCAAGGCTTCTCCAAAGATCGTGAAAATTGGAACCGGCGAAACCTTTGAGGCCAAGACGGTTATCTTGGCCACGGGAGCTGCTTACCGTGAACTTGGTTTGCCAAAGGAAA
The DNA here is from genome assembly GCA_044338475.1 of Rhodoluna sp. Taxonomy (GTDB): domain Bacteria; phylum Actinomycetota; class Actinomycetes; order Actinomycetales; family Microbacteriaceae; genus Rhodoluna. Next base: position 415 of record JBIIXH010000126.1, on the reverse strand, counting down.
AGGAACTCTCCGGTCACGGTGTGAGCTGGTGCGCAACCTGCGATGGGTTCTTCTTTAGGGAAAAGACCATCGCTGTTGTTGGTGGAGGGGATTCCGCTATGGAGGAAGCCAACTTCCTAACTCGCTTTGCATCAAAGGTTTACGTAATTCACCGCAGGAACGAGCTAAAGGCTTCCAAGATTATGCAGGATCGTGCCAAGGCCAACCCAAAGATTGAGTTCATCTGGAATGCGGGTGTTGAAGAGCTTTTGGGTGAGGGCAAGCTAACTGGTGTCAAGCTGAAGGACACCGTCACAGGAGCCGAGTCTCAGTTGGATCTAGATGGCCTATTTATTGCCATCGGAAATGACCCAAGAGTTTGGCTAGTGGAGAACCAGCTAGAGCTAACCGAGGAGAAGTTCATCAAGGTGGATGG
>JBIIXH010000125.1:0-2621 GCA_044338475.1 Rhodoluna sp. | reverse complement strand
GCAATTCCTGAGCTCACAGGAAAGTCCTATGGCGATGCTCTTTTGGCCTTCAATCAAGCGTCTCTTATCGGACTGGTTGACTCAAATGGTGTCGCTCAGATCAACCCAGCACCGACTGCCAAGATTTCAGCCGGCACCAAGGTTATTGCCATAGCTGAAGACGATGACAAGATCATCTATTCCGGTAGTGGCAAAAACTACTCAGTCAAGAAAGTAGCTGCTTCAGCTGCCACCAAGAAGGCACCTGAGCACCTGTTGTTTATTGGCTGGTCCTCGATGGGTCGTGCTGTTGTTGGCGAACTATCCCAGTTTCTTCCTAAGGGCTCTACCGTGCATATTGTTGCCGAAGCAAGGCACGTAGCGCCTGAGGAGCTAAAGGGTTTGAGTTTTGGAAAGAACATCAAGGTAACCCACGCTTCAGTATCTGGAGACATCGATGAGCTAATCGCCGCTGCCTCAGCCAAGAAATACAACGAAGTTGTCATTCTTGGCTACCGTGAAGCAATCAGTGAGGCAGAAGCCGATTCTCAGACCATGCTCACCATGCTTCAGATGAACCAGCTGTTTGAAGCCAAGGGTAACGGTGTTGAGCCAACCAGGCTCGTTGCCGAGATTCTAGACAGTCGCAAAGCCGAGCTTGCCAGGGTTGCGGCTGTGGATGACATGGTAGTTAGCGATAATCTAGCCGCCTTGTTGATTGCCCAGGTTTCCGAAAACCCTGCTCTTGCCCCAGTGTTTGATGATCTGTTTGACGCTGATGGTGCATCCATCAGCGTCAACCCAATCGAGATCTACGCCAAGGTTGGTAAGCCAATCGAGTATGCAGAACTAGTTGCAATCGGAAGAGCGCACGGTGAATCGGTTATTGGATACCGAACTTTGGATGGTTCCAAGAACTCTGCTTCGTCGGGTGTGAAACTTAATCCCATTAAGTCAATGACGTTTACTCCTGCAAAGGGCGACGGACTGATTGTGGTTGGGGACCTTCGGTAGTTTGCTTCGGCAACATTTGGCCCAAGCTCAAAACCTTCGGATATCCGAAGGTCCTAGTTTGGAATGTATTACAATTTTAAAATGTCTAGAAGACCCCGCGAGAGTGTTAACAGCACGGTTGACCTGAGTCCTGAGGTCCAGGCCATCGCGGTCACCATGGGGTCAAGTATCTCAACCAGAGATTTGATTATTCTGGCCTCTATAGATCAGATTATTGAAACCGGCCCAGTTGATTTCAACTCGGGAACGGTGTGCGATCTATTGAACCTCAAGCACCCGATGATCAACTACTACTTCGGTTCACGCGATGGCTTGATTGTTGAAGCCACTATTTGGGCTTACCGCGGCTGGTCAAACAAGGTAATGACCGCAGCGCGCAATGCACCAAAAAATGCAGAGAAAAGACTTCGGGCCTATCTTGACGAGAGCCTAGATTGGGCCAAGAACATGGGGGCCATGACCGTGCTATCCCAGTACCCGGTGCTATCCAAGACCGTGAAAACCCTGATTGATGATGGTTATTCGGCCGAATTACAGAAAGACTTCGAGTATCACCTAGTGTTTTTGGCGGTATTGATTAATGATCTGAGAAGTGGAAAAAATTCAGATTTGGACTTTGATCAAACTAACTACCCGAAAGCCAAATACACAGTGAGTCACCCAAGAGAGCTGCTCGAAGCCACTAGCGTCGCTTGGGCAAGTCATGGAATTATGATGTGGCGAAGCGGTTCTCACACCCCAACCAATAACATGCGCAAAGACTTCACGGCTAAATTTAGCGAAGAAATTGCCATGGGCATCCACATTGACAACATCGTTGCTATTGCAAGAGGTCGCAAGTAGGCACTAGTCAATTCTTGACAACGACCAGAAACTTTTAGCCTCTTGGCAAGCTCGCCAGTAACCTCACGGTGATCGTAGGAAACGAGTCCTCTGATTTAATCAATCGGTTTTCAGCTTCGTTGTCGTCCAGAGCTGCGGCATTGCTTCCAACCGAATCGGAACTGTTGACTGCAGTTGCGTCAACGGTATCCGTAACGGCTTCTTGTTCAGATGGAGCATTCGCGGCTGCTTCCTCCGCAGTTACTGGATTCGCACACACTCCCCCAGAGGTTGTTCCACCATCAGGGGATGTAAGCGGACCGTAGGAAAAACACTTCTGCTTGCCAGGGTTAGCTCTATTCCAAGCAAGGGATTGCTCGTAGGCGGTAGCTCTACCCTGAGCTTCATCGCTGTAATACTTCTCCCAGGCACGGATGACTGCTTGCGATCTCCAGGTCTTTACGCAGTAATTTGACCAAACCATAACCGCAACATCCACAGCTATTGCTCTACCGGAGCCTTCGGGGCAACCCTGAGCCAAATAGCTCTGGTAGGTGGAAGTTGCTTCCCACTCAGCTTGCTGGGACCAGGCAGGACTAGAAACCCTGGTTCCGGGGATCTCCCCCATGTGCTCAACCCCTGGAAATGGGTCAGTTTCAGCGTGAGCTGGGCTCACCCCAGATAAGACGATTCCTAAGGCAATAGCTACGGTGAATGAAAGTTTCATTATTTCCCCCTCTAGCTACAAGGTATCACTGGGGTCAGACATTAGAGATCTGCCCTTGATTAGGGCTGTATTACTGGTG
>JBIIXH010000124.1:0-2637 GCA_044338475.1 Rhodoluna sp. | reverse complement strand
GTTACGCTCACTTTTGCTCCTGATAGATAGATTTGCCTGACTTGAAAACTTGGGAAACTAAATCAACACCTGGGCGATAGCCAAAGTGCAAATAGCTTGGTGCATTAAGAACTACTAGGTCTGCGCTTTGGCCAACAGACAGTGACCCGATGTCATTCCTCCGCAGAGCTTTAGCACCACCCATGGTTGCTGACCACAAAGCCTGCTCTGGGGTGAATCCCATTTCTCTTATTGCTAGAGCAATACAAAATGGCATGGATGTTGTGTAGCTGGATCCTGGATTGCAGTCGGTTGCAAGTGCCACGCTGACACCGGCATCAAACACCCTGGCTGCATTTGGGTAGGTAGCTCTGGTTGAAAACTCTGCTCCTGGCACCAAGGTGGCAACGGTGTTGGATCCGGCTAATGCTTCAATGTCCTTATCTGATAGGTGAGTGCAGTGATCGGCGGAGGAGCAATCTAACTCAACAGCTAGTTGAACTCCCCCGCCAGCAGTTAGCTGGTTGGCGTGTATTCGAGGCAATAACCCTTTGTCTTTACCTGCCTGCAGGATCTGCCTGGATTGATCAACATCGAAAGCACCCTGATCGCAGAATACGTCAATCCACTTCGCATAGGGCAAAACAGAATCGAGCATTTCGCCCGTTACAAGTTCAACGTACTTATCTTCCTTGCCCGAGTAATCGCTTGGAACAACGTGCGCTCCAAGGAATGTGGTTTCGGGAGTGTGTTTGGTTGCAATTGCGAGGGCTCTGGTTTCATCATCGGTAGTAAGCCCGTAACCGGATTTGGTTTCAAAGGTTGTAATTCCGGATCGTTGCATTTCCTGGACAAGTCTGAGGAAGTTCTGCTCTAGCTCAGCATCTGTTGCAGCACGAGTAGCCGCAACGGTTGATTTGATTCCGCCAGCGGAATATTTCTCACCTTTCATGCGAGCTTGAAATTCTGCAGATCGCTCTCCCGCGAACAATAGGTGTGCGTGAGAGTCAACAAAACCTGGAATTACAGCTTTGCCTTCAACGTCAATTCTTTGGTCGGTAGCGGGAACTTGATTTGCGTTTCCCACCCACACAATTTTCTCGTTTTCAATAACTAACGCGGCGTTGGTTAATTCTCCAAGGATGCCTAACCCAAGACCCTGGTCATTGGTGACCAACGAGCCGATGTTTGTTATTGCGATAGACATTTACTTTTGCACAACTATTCTGTGTCGAGCATTGGCACGTGAACGTGCTTTGCTCTTGCCACACTTTCTGCTTCTGGGTATCCAGCATCTGCGTGTCTAATGACACCCATTCCAGGGTCGTTAGTCAAAACACGGTTTAGCTTTTCAGCTGCTAGATCTGTTCCGTCGGCAACCGAAACCTGGCCTGCGTGAATTGATCTTCCAATTCCAACTCCACCACCGTGGTGAATTGAAACCCAAGAAGCACCAGATGCAATGTTGATCATGGCATTTAGAAGTGGCCAGTCAGCAATTGCATCAGAGCCATCGAGCATTGCTTCTGACTCGCGGTATGGGCTTGCTACCGAACCACAGTCCAAGTGATCACGACCGATAACAATCGGTGCTGACACTTCACCCTTTTTGACTAGGTCGTTAAACACAGCTCCGGCTTTATCTCTTTCGCCGTAACCAAGCCAACAGATTCTGGCAGGAAGGCCTTGGAACTGAACACGGTCTTGGGCCATCTTGATCCAGCGGTGAAGGTGTTCATTTTCTGGGAAGAGATCCAAGATGGCCTGGTCGGTTCGGTAGATGTCTTTCTTATCTCCAGAAAGCGCCACCCACCTAAATGGTCCCTTTCCTTCACAAAACAGGGGTCTTATGTATGCGGGGATGAAACCAGGGAACTTGAAGGCGTTTGAGTAGCCGCCTTTTCTGGCTTCGTCTCTAATTGAGTTGCCGTAGTCAAACACTTCAGCACCCTTAGCCATGAAGCCAACCATGGCCTCAACGTGCTTAGCCATGGAGGCTTCAGCACGCTGAGTGAATTCCTCAGGGCTTGATTCCGCATAGGCACGAGACTCTTCGACGCTGATTCCCTCAGGAATGTAATACAGCGGATCGTGGGCGGAAGTTTGATCCGTGACGATATCAATTGGGACATCGCGCTTTAGAAGCTCGGCAAAGATTGTTGCTGCGTTTCCAGCAAGACCAACCGAGATTGCTTTCTTTTCCGACTTATATCTAACAACTCTTTCGATTGCGTCGTCTAGGTTGTCTGCTAACTCGTCGAGGTAGCGATCTTGAATTCTTCTGCGAAGACGAGACTCGTCAACGTCAACAATCAAACAGGTTCCTTCATTCATGGTCACAGCAAGTGGCTGTGCTCCACCCATTCCGCCACAACCACCAGTCAGGGTAAGTGTTCCAGCAAGGGTGCCACCAAATCTTTTTGCAGCGACCGCTGCAAAGGTTTCGTAGGTTCCCTGCAAGATTCCTTGGGTTCCGATGTAAATCCAGGAACCTGCGGTCATCTGTCCATACATAGTTAGACCTAGATGCTCCAGGCGTCTAAACTCTGGCCAGTTAGCCCAGTCACCGACCAAGTTGGAGTTTGCAAGCAAAACTCTTGGTGCCCACTCGTGAGTTCTAAAAACACCAACTGGTTTTCCAGACTGGACCAGCATGGT
>JBIIXH010000123.1:0-2666 GCA_044338475.1 Rhodoluna sp. | reverse complement strand
TTTTGTGCCATGCGATGCATGGATCCAGTAACAAGAGCTGTCTTGATTTGGTTATCCCGCAATAGTTTCAGCAACTCTCTTGCCCCAGGACGCCATGGAATCGAAACTTCGAGTTGAGAAAGTACCCCATCTGTTATCTGGTCAATAATCTGCTGTGGCTCCAGGCTGGAACCCACTCGTTCTTTCAGCAGCTTGGAGGATTCATACAGGGACATGCCGATTACTCCCAGCCCATCATCTTCGCCCCAGCTGCTGTCGTGGGCTGCCGCAAAGGCACTCTCGCTAGCCAGCCAGTAGGGCTCTGAGTCAATAAGGGTGCCGTCCATATCCCAGAGCACGGCAGCTGGAAGGTTAAAGTTTTCCATGATGCTTGAATTCTAGCCTCGCGATATGCCCTTACAGTTAATCAAGCAAGGGTTCATTAGAGGGGTAGATTCAGCAGATTGACAACTGTAGATAGCGTTTTCCAAGGCCGTGTCCTGATCTGTGCTTTTGAGGGTTGGAACGACGCAGCCGAATCAGCTAGCGCGGCGATAAACATTATCAGCGAATCACTTTCCTGCGAAGTAGCAGCCGAAGTAGACCCAGAGGACTACTACGACTTTCAATTCACGAGGCCAACTGTTGCCCTATCTGATGACGGGCATCGTGAACTGACTTGGCCAACCACAAGCCTTCTCATTTCATCTGATCCAGACCCGAACCTTTCCAGGTTCAGCGTCTTGATGGGAACCGAGCCTGCAAGAAGATGGAAATCTTTTGTTGCAGAGGTAATTGAGATGATCGAAGACCGCGAGATTGAAACAGTTATCTTCCTTGGAGGAATGCTTGCAGACACGCCTCATACGAGACCGATTGCGGTAACCGCAACAAGCCAAAACAGCGAAATGCGCAAGATTGATGGCGTTGAGAAAAGCAGCTATGAAGGTCCAGTTGGGATTGTTTCAACTCTTGGGATAGCGCTTGAGGAAGCTGGGATTGCAACCATCGCCTTGTGGGCGGCGGTGCCTCACTATGTTCACACTTCGCCTTCACCGAAAGCCACTCTCGCCTTGGTTGCAGAGCTTGAACGTTTGCTCGGTGTGAGCTTCAGCCACGGTGACTTGGTAGATCAGGCTTTTGCTTGGGAGCGAGGCATTGACGAAATTGCCGAGAACGACGAAGAGATGGCTGGATACATCGAACAACTGGAAGCCAGCCGCGATGAAGTGGATTCCGAAGCTGCCTCCGGCGAAGCAATTGCTAGAGAGCTGGAAAAGTTTTTAGAGTCAGAGCAGCGACCACCGGAAGCTTAGGCAACTATTGCGCCACTGGTAAGCATCCACAGCAGCCAAAGCCCCACGACTACTCGCCAGATAACAAATGGCAAGAACGAACCAAACTCTAGATACTTCAGAAGGTAATGAATAACGGCTAACCCGACAACTCCTGAAACAACTGTCGCAACAATGGTTGCAAGCAGCATGTTTTGATTTAAGTCACCAACTGTGCTCACGAACAAAAATAGTCCAGATGCTAGAACTGCAGGGATCGCAAGAAGGAAACTGTATCTTGCTGCGGCGTGGCGGGTATAGCCAAGAAGGAGTCCCACTGTTATCGTTCCACCGGATCTAGATACTCCAGGCACCAGAGCCATTGCTTGACCTAATCCAAACAGCACACCGTGCTTATAGCTAAGCTCTGAAAGCGTCCTCTGCTTCTTACCGACCAAATCCGCGACTCCAAGAATGACTCCAAACCCAATCAGCGTGAATGCGATTACCCAGAGGCTTCTTACGTCGTTCTCTATGAAATCTCTAAAGGCAAGACCAAGCACCACAACAGGAATAGTTCCGATGATAATGAGCCAGCCAAGCTTTGTGTCAGCATTCATTTTGGACGCTGGCTTAACGGCCCAGCCCAGCCACGCAAGGGATATCTTCTTGATGTCTTTAGCGAAGTATGCAACAACCGCAATCTCGGTGCCCAGCTGAATCGTTGCAATGAAAGCAGTGAGCTCGGGTCTTGTTAGCTCTGATTGCCCCATGAGCTGCTGAGCTATCTGCACATGCGCTGAGGAGGAAATCGGCAAAAACTCTGTTAGGCCTTGCACCAATCCAAGCAGTAGGGCTTCAAGAAAACTCAATTATCTTCGTCTGCTATCGCAATCGGCAGATACTCGCCATACTCCTCTGACAATGCTTCGTCGTAATTGGCAAACGCGTCCTCAAGTTGGTCATAAGCTCGTTCGACGCTTGAATCCCCTTCTCCACGCTGAGACGCAACAGCTTCAAAATGTTTCTCTAGCGCCGCTATGAACTGTGTAAGTGCTGCGCGTGGATCAGTAGCCATAACCCAAAACTACCTGCAATCAACCTCGATGCCAAGTACCCGATTCCGGAGCTGGCGCACCGTGATACCATCGCATCTGATAAGTCCGGGTGGCGGAATGGTAGACGCGCTAGCTTGAGGTGTTAGTCCTCGCAAGGGGGTGGGGGTTCGAGTCCCCCCTCGGACACTGTCGTTATTGGCAGTTGTAAGTAATCTTTAGGAGTTTGAGGGTATTTGACCAACACTCACATAGGGCTCTTTCGACACGGGCAAACCGATTGGAACATAAACTTCCTTCTTCAAGGCGTAACCGACATTCCGATGAACCAAACCGGCATCGAGCAGGTTAGGGCAGC
>JBIIXH010000020.1:0-10667 GCA_044338475.1 Rhodoluna sp. | reverse complement strand
GGTATTTTCTAATTCTAAGCGTGGGCGTGCAGTGGCTTACCGGCAAGGGCTAGGTGAGCCTCTCCGATGGCCTCGTTCATGGTTGGGTGGGCGTGGACCAGGCTTGCCACATCTTCCGGATATGCTTCCCAGTTCACAATCAACTGTGCTTCTCCGATTTGCTCGCCAACTCGAGATCCAATCATGTGCACTCCAACAACTGGACCGTTGTTCTGGCGAACCAGCTTTATAAATCCAGCAGTTCCAAGAATGTTTGATTTTCCGTTTCCGGCGAGGTTGTATTCGTAAGTTGAAACATTCTCGGCACCAAACTTGGCTTTAGCTTTTGCCTCAGATAATCCAACAGAGGCAATCTCAGGTTCGCAGTAAGTAACCTTTGGAATTCCGTCTTCGTCAATAACAGCTGGAGCAAGACCAGCGATGTCCTCAGCAATAAAGATGCCCTGCTGAAAACCACGGTGTGCTAGTTGAACGCCAGGAACAATGTCTCCTGCAGCGTAAACACCTGGAAGATTGGTTTGAAGGCGCTCGTTAGTTGTCACCCAACCGCGATCCATTTGAAGACCCTGCTCCTCGTAGCCCAAACCTGCGGTGTTTGGACCACGCCCAACTGCAACCAGCATTAGCTCGGCTTCAACGCGTGTTCCATCTTCGAGAACTGCAGTAACGGAGGTTTCGGTTTGCTCGACTCCCGAGAAGCGAACGCCAAGTTTGTAATCAATGCCACGCTTGCGGTAAGCACGCTCTAAAGCTTTGGAGATGGACTCTTCTTCGTTTGGCACAAGATGGGGTAGGCCTTCAATGATTGTTACCTCGGCACCAAATGAGCGCCAGATAGAAGCAAACTCGACTCCGATAACGCCGCCGCCAAGTACGATCACGCTCTTTGGAACAAAGTTGAGCTTGAGTGCGTGATCAGAGGTGATTACCCGTCCACCGATGTCCAAGCCTGGAAGGGTCTTGGAGTATGAACCGGTGGCCAAGACAAGATTCGTTCCCGTGTAGGTGTCACCATTTACGGTCACAGTCTTTGGACCAGTGAGGCGACCCTCGCCCGCAACCATGGTGATGTTTTTGCCCGCACCAACGAGCCCGGTAAGTCCCTTGAAAAGCTTGTCAACAATTGAGTCTCGGTAGGCATTGACTTTCGGCATGTCGATTGATCCGAAAGTCGCGTTTACGCCGTAGCTAGCTGCCTCACGAGTGTTGTCTGCAATCTCGGCAGAGTGGAGAAGGGCTTTGGTTGGGATGCAACCACGGTGCAAACAGGTTCCACCGAGCTTGTCTTTTTCGATTAGGGCAACTGATTTGCCTAGCTGTGCTGAGCGAAGGGCAGCGGCATATCCGCCGCTTCCACCGCCAAGGATTACAACATCGAATGCGTGGTCAGACAAGGCAAATTCTCCTAGTTGTTTGATTCTTTCGGGGACTAGAAGAGTTTACTACTGTTGATTACTTCGCTAGGTCCCGCGCCAGTTGGATAATCGTTCTGACGGTTACCCCTGTGGCACCCTTGGGGGTGTGGCCATAGGCGGCTGAATCATTGTTGGCAGGGCCAGCAATGTCTAGATGAGCCCAGGCAGGCTTGCTGGCCTGATCGGAGCCAACAAACTCTCTCAAGAACAGACCCCCAATAAGCATTCCTCCGGCTCTGTTTCCAATCTTCACGTTGGCGATGTCAGCGATGTCTGAATCAAGAAGTGGCCTCAGTTCTTCTGGAAGTGGCATGTGCCATACCAATTCGCCTACTGATTCAGAGGCTTTTTCTACCTTCTTTATTGCATCAAGATCTCCCATTAGACCGGCATACCTATTACCAAGGGCAATGGTTGCGGCACCGGTCAAAGTAGCAACATCAATTAGGTAATCAGGCGATTCTTCAACTGCCATGGACAATCCATCGGCTAGTACGAGTCGACCTTCGGCATCAGTGTTTAGCACCTCAACGGTCTTGCCGTTTCGTATCTTGATGATGTCATTAGGCCTTGTTGCCGAACCAGAGGGCATGTTTTCAGCAAGACACAACCAGGCGGTGGCCTTTACCTTTATACCGAGACTTGCGATGGCAACCAAGGCCTGCATTACAGCAGCCGCGCCGGTCATGTCGTATTTCATGCCAACCATAGACTCGGCCGGCTTGAGAGAAAGACCTCCGGTATCGAAGGTGATTCCCTTGCCTACTAGAGCTAGCGAAACCTTGGCACCAGCTGGTTTGTACTCAAGCTTTACTAATCTCGGTGGGCGAGTAGAGCCCTTACCGACTGCATGGATTCCACCAAGACCGGCGGAAATCAGATCCTTTTCTTCCCACACCTTTATTTTGATCGGAAGACCCTTGCTGGCAAGCTTTGCGTGTTTAGTCATTGCCTCTGGATACAAATCGTTGGCCGGCTGGTTGACCAAATCGCGGCAAGCATGAACAGCGGTAACAATTGTTTCTACTTCGGAAAGCTCAGCGGGCTTTGGCTTGAACTTACTGACGATGGTGAGCTTGGACAAGTTGCGCTTTTGAGGCTTGGATTTATAGTTCTGGTAATCATAGTTACCAAGCAAGAAGCCCTCATAAAGTGCCAAGGTTTCCGAAGTTGACTTCAGGGGAACATCAATCACCACCTGCTCGATACCACCAAGTTCCCGAGCCGCTACACCTCCAATAAACCTCAACGAATCAAGGTCTTTTTCGGACCCAAGTCCGATTAGAACTAGCAAGCTCGAGCTAGGGCCGGAAACCTTTGTTGTCTTACCCAGAACACCGCTCACCCCAAGAGATTCGAAGTTGATTGTTGCTAGAAACTTCGAGTCAAGACTGGATTTTGAAGCCGTGAGCTTCGCACCATCTGCTGTTACACCTATTACATAGGCTGTGGTTTTCGCTGGGACAGGGCTAGTTTCGCTAATGGCGAGTTTGATTTTTGTCATGCTGACCATGATAAACCAGACATTGCTTAGGATTGATACATGCCAGCAGAGCCGATCTACCACTTTGACCCTGACCACCCTGAGGTTCCGTCTGGGCTGCACCTGATTGCAGGGTTGACTGGCTTTACTGATGCCGGCGGTGTCCTAAATCAGTTCTCCGAACACATCTTCGCAAACTTAGAAACCTCCCAAGTTCTGCACTTTAGTAACGATGAGCTGCTTGACTATCGCTCAAGACGTCCAGTGATGTTCTTTGAGAAAGATCATATCGAAGACTATGAGCCAGCAAGCCTTGCGCTGTATTTGGTCCACGACGAGGTAAACCAACCCTTTCTGTTTTTGCATGGCTACGAACCAGACTTTAGGTGGGATGCATTTACCGATGCCGTATTGCGACTTATCAAGCGTCTTGCGGTCAAGGATGTAACTTGGCTTCACTCAATTCCGTTCCCTATTCCACACACCAGAGAAACGGGTGTCACGGTTTCTGGAAACCGAATGGATATTGTGAATCAGCTTTCCGAATGGAAACCACAAACCCAAGTTCCAGGAAACGTTTTGCATCTTTTGGAATTCAAGGTGGCCAAAACAGGATTGCCAATCGTGGGTTACGTTTTGCTTTGCCCTCACTACTTGGCAGACAATGACTTCCCGCAGGCTGCAGTGTCTGCTTTTGAGCTTGTCTCTGCCTCAACAGGCCTCGTGTTCCCAACCGATGATCTTAGAGACGACGGCACCGAGTTTCTAACCAAGCTCAACGAGCAGATCTCCGAGAACGCCGAATTGCAAAAGATGATTGCAACCTTGGAGCAGGGATATCAGAACGAAGTTACCGGACCCTCCAGAGCACCAATTAGAAAACCTTCAGTTAAGCTGCCAAACGCAGAAGAGATCGCTGCTGAACTTGAAGGCTACCTAGCCTCGCGTCAGAGAAACAAGCCGGACGAGTCAAACAGCTAAATCTTTGCCGGAAAGATCTTCTAGAATCTTCCAGTTTTCCCTCAGCGCAGCTGGCGTAAGAATGGATGGAATCTTTGCGGCGGCCGAATCTCCCCAAAGCTCTAAGAACTTCGGACCAAGGTATGAGCCGCCAGGCAAGTTCGCATTTGAAGCAGCTTCAATTATTGGTCTTGCTCCAGCTTTTGCGGATTGAGCGAGAAAAGACTCGAAGAACCTGGTCGCCTTTGGTCCATAAGGTTCGGCTCTTGCGAATCCAGGATGTGCAGCCAGTGAAGAAAACGAAGAAGAACCAAGACGGTTCTGCAATTCAAGAGCAAATGCAAGATTCGAAAGTTTGCTTGCGCTGTAACTAGCTCCAGGCTGATAGTTTTCGCGTGAACCGGCAGGACCAAGTTTCGAAGGTGCGAACCTGGCAATAATGGACGCAACCGACACAACACACGAACTACTGGAGCGCAGTTTTAGAAGATCCATGGTCAAGGCGAAGTGTCCAACAGCATTCACTCCGAAGTGATACTCGACTCCAAATTCTGTCTCCGCGTAAGTCTTGAGAATCTTTGCTCCGGCATTGTTTACGAGAACGTCCCAATTTCCAAACCGAGAGCGATAGCTGCTTCCAAAGTTCTCAATTGATTTCATTGACGAGAGGTCAAGTTCCAGCATTGAAACTTTAGCCTCGGGAGTCAGGGTCCTGATTGCCTCCAGCGCGGCATTACCTTTTTGGCTGCTTCGACTAGTGAGAACCACCTCGAAACCCTTACTTGCTAGACCGAGTGCGGTTTCAAATCCCAGTCCAGTATTGGCTCCAGTGACTATGGCTAAAGGCATAAACCAAGGCTAGAACAGGAATACAGGAACCAGAACACAGTTTTAAGCTGCCTGACTGTGTGGTGTCTCGAAACCCTGAAAATAGGTGTCATAATTAGATAGGACCCAGTCGTCGAAGCTTGTTTTCGACTTGACATGGGTCTTAGTAATTCCCGAAATCAAAGAATTGGCTAGAGGTTAGATTGGCAAAAGTCACAGTTGCTCCAAAGAAGGCCTCGTCCAAGGCCTCTGCGAAGGCCGACCCGAAGACCAAGAAGGCTACCTCTGTGGCCAAGGCTTCTCCAAAGAGCGCCAAGCCGAAGGTTTCCGCCAAGCCAGCCGCTAAGAAAGCTGCCAAGCCCGAGAAAGCGATAAAGAAAACTTCCAAGGTGGCCGCCAAGCCAGCTGCAAAAACCAAAGCTCGATCTACTGGCCCTGTCCCCAAAGCAAAAAAGTCAGATGTCAAAACCAAACCAGCCAAATCCAAACTCGGCGATCTACCTGAAGATGAACTCGAAGATGATGATGATGTTCTGGAGTCGGTAGAGGACATCGTTGCAGACGTGGCTGAGGCCGTCGACATTACCGCAGTGGAGATTGATCCTGCGATTGATGAAGTCGAAGAGGTGGTTGTCCCTGGTGGAGGGTTCGTTCTCAAGAACACCGAAGAAGATGACATTCCTGCTCAGACCACGACAATTACTGGAGCAACGGCAGACCCAGTTAAGGATTACCTAAAGCAGATTGGTAAGGTTGCACTTCTAAATGCTGAACTCGAAGTGGAGCTTGCAAAGCGAATCGAAGCTGGATTATTTGCAGAAGAGAAACTAGCTGGCAAGCGTCAACTTTCAAAAGACCTTGAGCGCGATCTGCGCTGGGTCGTGAAGGATGGACAGAAGGCCAAGAGCCATTTGCTGGAAGCAAACTTGCGACTTGTTGTTTCGCTAGCGAAGCGTTACACCGGACGCGGAATGCAGTTTCTTGATCTAATCCAAGAAGGAAACCTCGGTCTAATTCGTGCAGTTGAGAAGTTCGATTACACCAAGGGTTACAAGTTTTCAACCTACGCCACATGGTGGATTCGCCAGGCCATTACCCGCGCCATGGCCGACCAGGCAAGAACCATTCGTATTCCAGTTCACATGGTGGAAGTGATCAACAAGCTTGCCCGTGTCCAAAGACAACTTCTGCAGGACCTTGGCCGCGAACCAACTCCAGAAGAGCTAGCTAGAGAGTTGGACATGACTCCTGAAAAGGTTGTTGAGGTTCAAAAATACGGCCGCGAACCTATTTCGCTTTCAACACCTCTTGGTGAAGATGGTGACAGTGAGTTTGGCGATTTGATTGAGGATACCGAAGCCGTTGTGCCTGCCGACGCGGTTGGTTTCACAATGTTGCAGCGTGAATTGGAAAGAATACTTGGCTCACTCCATGAGCGTGAAGCTGGTGTAATCAGAAGCAGGTTCGGTCTTGGAGATGGTGTTCAGAAGACCCTGGACCAAATCGGTGAAGAGTTTGGTGTTACCCGTGAACGCATTAGGCAGATCGAATCCAAGACCATGTCTAAGTTGAGGCACCCATCTAGATCACAGATGCTTCGCGACTACCTAGAGCCGTAAAAATAGCATGAAGCTTTCTCTCGCATTGCTAGTTGGAAAACTGGTGCGACAGGTTGTGAAACTCCGAGGCGGCGGGTCAGCTTACCCAGGCAGGATTGCCCTACTCATCGAACCTCTCTTACTGGAGAGAACCCTTCAAAGCTTTCCATTGGGGGTCGTCCTAGTTTCTGGTTCGAATGGAAAATCGACCACCACATCATTGACTGTTGCCACTTTAGAGTCGCAGGGCCTAAAGGTGTTCTCAAACTCTTCAGGAAGCAACATGCCCCGTGGCATCGGATCCGCGATCGTCAAAAGTGCTGACATTACGGGAAAGATTGTTGCCGACATAGCTGTTATCGAAGTGGACGAGGGTTACGCCAAGAATGTTGCCAGGCAGCTGTCGCCCAATTGGTTTGTTCTCACTAATGTTCAAATTGATCAGCTCAACAGATTCTACGAACCAGACCGCGTTTTTGAGATGCTGCTCGACGCAGCTGGTTTTGCAACAGATGGTGTGATTATTAACGGCACCGACGCGAACCTGGTTGAGTTAGCCAGTCGTCTTGACCAGGCTTCGGTGTTTCAAGTTGATGCATCTAGTAAAGCCCTCAGCTTTTGGCCCAAGGGGGCTCTTGCGGCACCAATTTTTGGAGCACCGAGAGGTAATCGCCCGATTCCTATAGTGGCAACAATCAAGGACGAAACAGATGGGGTTGCAACTCTTGAACTATCCGGCGAGCAAGTATCGTTTTCGATGCCCGGTAAAGGGCTTCACTTCGCTATTGCCACGGCCTTAGCTTTATCCCTAGCCAGCAAACTATCGCAATCTAGATTCGATGTCTCGAAAGCTACCTCTGCGATACAAGCTCAGGCGACGGTATACGGCAGGGGAGAGGTCACTTCCCATCAAGGCACGTCCTTCCAGATCATGATGATGAAGAATCCGCCAAGCATGCAGGCAAATTTGGCTGCAATGGGCAAGCCTGATTGCAACATCTGGATTGCAGTTGATGAAGGAACGCCAGACACTTCATGGATTTATGACATTGACTTCAGCAACATCTCCGCAGTTGAGGTCATTAGTGGTTCTATGGCATGGCATCTCGCACTGAGGTTGCGTTACGCAGGTATCACCGTGCATAAGGTTATTCCAGACAGCAAAGCAGCCTTACAAAAGTACGTCGAATATCTTTCAACCGCCGGAAAGACTGGCATCTTGCTTAGCAACTACGAGCAAATGATGTTTGTTCGTAAGCAAGTTGGCTTACACGATTTGGAGGGTGGTCGCTGATGTTGAATTTCGTGCATCTTTACCCTCACCAACTTGGCCTAAACGGTGAGCGCGGCAATCTTGATTGCCTACAAACTAGATTGCGCTGGGCCGGGGTTGAAAGCGCCAGACACGAGGTAGCCTCCGAAAACGACCTACCAAAGTCAATTGACGCGGTCTTCATCGGATCAGGCACTTTATCTGGGGCGCTTGAGGCACTGGAGCTAATGCGTCCTTATCAAAACAAGCTAAGAGAGCTTGCTGCAGCAGGGACGCCGTTTCTGGCTTTGGGCTTGGGTTGGGAGATTCTTGGTCAGCACATCAAGCTTCTGGACGGCACTGTTTTGCAAGGTGTTGGCGTCTATCCTTCGAAATCAACAAGAGTTGAGGATCGAGCATCCTGCGAGGCTTTTGGTTTTGACGCCCATGGAAACCTAACCGCAGGCTACTCTAACCACGCAGCGGAAATTGATTTGTTGGGTGAAGCTAAACCCCTAATCGAGCTAACTTCTGGCTACGGAAATAGTTCTCGATTTAAAGCTCCTAAGTTTTCCGGAGAGGGGTTAGCTACTAAGAATTTGATGGCAGCGAGACTAAATGGTCCACTGCTTCCGTTAAACCCGCATCTAGCAGACGCATTCTTGGGTTTGGTCGCCGAGAACTCAGGTTTTGAATATCATCAGACAAGTGACGAAGCAAGAGAAGTTGATGAGTACGCTTTGAAAGCAAGAACCGATCTAAAACAGAGACTACTTAGCTAGTAGCCTGGCAGTTTCGTCCAACCAACCCTTAGCGATTGGCTCGAGTTTTGCCTTGTTGGCATTGCCGTGGTGGGCACAGAACAACAGCTCGCCGGTGGCTAGGGAAACGCGAATGTAAGCCTGAGCTCCACAGACGTCGCAGCGATCAGCTGCGTTTAGTACTTCACTGGGGACCTGGTCTTGAGTTTCTATTGGCTGCATGTCTGGTATTTCCCTTCCGGCTCCTATTTGAGCACACCAACCGCACCCTTTCGTTCAATTTGGACCATATTTCGCTAACTGCGAAGTTATTTCCCGACTTCGGGTGTTTATAGGCAACCAATAGCTGGCTTGAGATTACGATTTCATAGTGGCAAGTGAAGACTATTCAGCTAGACACCTGTCAGTCCTAGAGGGGCTGGAGGCTGTTCGCAAGCGTCCCGGTATGTATATCGGATCAACTGATGGCCGCGGACTCATGCATTGTCTTTGGGAAATCATCGACAACAGCGTTGACGAGGCCTTAGCAGGTCACGGTAAACACGTAACAATCGAACTCAACAAGGACGGAAGCGTCACGGTCGAAGATGATGGCCGAGGTGTTCCTGTGGACATTGAACCTAAAACTGGTCTTTCGGGCGTGGAAGTTGTTTTCACCAAGCTCCACGCTGGTGGAAAATTCGGTAGCGGATCTTACGCGGCGTCTGGTGGTCTGCACGGTGTCGGAGCTTCAGTGGTGAACGCTCTATCGGAGAGATTGGACGTAGAGGTAGATCGAAACGGCCAAACCTGGGCAATGTCGTTTCACCGCGGCGAGCCAGGTGTTTTCGATGACAAAAAGTCGCTCTCACCCCAGAGTCCTTTCAAGGCTTTCGCAAAAAAGAGCGAATTAAAGGTCCTAGGCAAGGTTGCCAAAAACAAGACTGGCACTAGGGTCAGATACTGGCCAGACCCTCAAATCTTTGTAAAAGAAACATCCTTCGACCTCAAGGATCTAGAAGACAGAGCTAGGCAGACCGCTTTTTTGGTGCCCGGCCTGGTTTTGTCTGTCGTTGACAAGAGAAGTGGCAAGGCAACCAAGCAAGAATTCAAGTTCGATGGTGGAATCTCCGAGTTTGTTGACTACCTAGCACCCGATGCTCCACTCACAGCGATTTGGAGACTTAGAGGGGAAACGGAGTTCACGGAGACAGTTCCCGTCTTAGACAAAAAAGGCAACATGGTCTCAACCGAGGTCACCAGGAAGTGTGAAGTAGATATCGCTTTGCGCTGGGGGGCTGGTTACGAGACGAGCTTCCGTTCGTT
Organism: Rhodoluna sp.; assembly: GCA_044338475.1. Taxonomy (GTDB): domain Bacteria; phylum Actinomycetota; class Actinomycetes; order Actinomycetales; family Microbacteriaceae; genus Rhodoluna. The sequence continues at coordinate 1,065 of JBIIXH010000020.1, read as the reverse complement.
CGTTAACGTGATTGCAACCCCAAAGGGTGGAACCCATGTTTCAGGCTTTGAGCAGGGAGCAGTAAAGGCAATTCGTGCCGAAATTGAGGCTAATTCAAGAAAACTCAAACTCGGAAACGACAAAGTTGAGAAGGAGGACATTCTTGCGGGGCTGACTGCAGTTGTCGCCGTTCGCCTGGCTGAACCACAATTCGAAGGTCAGACTAAGGAGATCCTCGGAACCCCAGCTGTAAAGAACATTGTTGCCGCAATAGTAGCTAAGAGATTGGACGAGCGATTCTCTTCTGGAAAGCGTGACGATAAAGCACAGTCCGCATTGGTTCTAGAAAAAATTGTGGCAGAGACAAAATCCAGAGTCTCGGCAAGGACCCATAAGGAAACTCAGCGCAGGAAGAATGCACTGGAGAGCTCATCGTTACCTAGCAAGCTAGTTGACTGTCGAACTTCTGAGACTGAGGTATCAGAGCTTTTTATCGTCGAGGGTGACTCAGCTCTTGGAACAGCGAAGCTTGCTCGTAACAGCGAGTATCAGGCCCTGCTGCCAATTCGAGGAAAGATTCTAAACGTTCAGAAGGCGTCGGTCGCGGACATGCTTTCGAACACTGAGTGTGCATCGATTATTCAGGTTTTGGGCGCTGGATCCGGGCGAAGTTTTGAGCTTCCAGCGGCCCGTTACGGAAAAGTAATTCTGATGAGCGATGCTGACGTCGATGGAGCACACATTAGAACTTTGTTGTTGACTCTGTTCTTTCGGTATATGCGACCACTTGTTCAGGCTGGAAGGGTTTACGCTGCTGTCCCGCCGCTTCATCGCGTTACAGTTATCAACCCCGGTACTAAAGCGAACGAGCACATCTACACTTACTCGCAAGCAGAGCTTGAAAAACTACTCGCGAAACTCAAGACGGCTAAGAAGAGCTACCAGGAGCCAATCCAGCGTTACAAGGGTCTTGGTGAGATGGACGCTGAGCAGCTTGCAGAGACCACAATGGATCGCTCAAAGCGAGCCCTTAGACGAGTGACAGTAAAAGATGCTGAAGCAGCAGAAAAGATGTTTGAGCTTTT
>JBIIXH010000122.1:0-2688 GCA_044338475.1 Rhodoluna sp. | reverse complement strand
CCGTGCTTGGTCGGTGCAATCATGCACTCAAGCTTTCTAATAGGCTCCGCAATATCAAAGTGAGTCTTACCCAGATCTTCTATGGCCTTATCGCTCAGTCTTTGCATCCACTTCTGAAGCTCATCGGTACCCTGCAGCTTGGTGGCTGGGTCATTTTCTAGGTGGGCAATTGCCTCGGCAACGCTTGCCCCCGGGAGGATCTCATTGGCCACAGCTTCTTGCTCGGCTACCACGCGGGCCAGCTCTTCAATGCCCCACTGGTAAGTCTCATCAAGATCAATTTCAGCGCCTAAGAATCTTTTGCTTAGCAATCTGTATCGCTCGCGACCAATTGCGTCTTGCTCACTTGATTTTGCAAGCATGCTCTTTAGAAACTCGCCAAAGGCGGCATAAGCATTTGTTGCATCTTTAGCAGCAGCAACTAACTCTTCGCGAAGTGTGTCTGGCAAATCGGTGTCTGCCTTGGCATCCCTAGCGAACTCATGGAAGAAACCTTCCGGTTTGTTTATTTGATCAACCTGGGTGATTACCTCGTTGAGCTGACGCTTTGCTGGACCATCGCCTTTTTCGAATCCAATAGCTAGTGTCTGTTGGTAGCCAACTAGAGAGTCCTTCACCTTTCTCATTCGAGAAGCCAGGTTCTCCCAGTCCGCGACTGTGGCGGTGGGGGAGAGATCAAATACATCTCTAACGCCCTGAGCGGGAGAGGCGATGTTGTTTAGGTCTCGATACGGCAAACCAGCCGCATGGAATTCAATATCAAGCTCTAGCTGCTGAGTCATTGCATCTTTGGTCACTCTGTCCACATCATCCTGGGGCTCGAGAGCCTGGAGGCTAGCAAGGGTTGACTGGTTTAGCTGAAGGTCTCGCCCGATAGCTGCTGGAGAGTAGTCATCCATGTCCGCAGCACCGGAAGCCAAACCAATGCTGGTTGCAAAGCTCGGGTTATTGGCTGCAAGCTCAGCCAGGTATCCATCGGCGAGGTTGTCTATTGCTGATTTACTTCTCATCTTGTTCCCTTCGTTTGTTCCTTGTCCTGCCTGCTGGCCGCTATCACACTCACAGCAGCTGAAACGGCTATTGAGAGCACAATTACGCCAAGTGATGTGATGCTATCAATGTTTGGCGCCCACTCGATATGTTGGCCCCCATTAATAAATGGAAGCTCATTAACATGCATAGCGTGAGTAATCAGCTTGAAGCCAATAAAAGCCAAAATGAATGAAATCCCATACTTTAGATACTCCAGACGATCTAGCAATCCGCCCAATAAGAAGTAGAGCTGCCGCAGCCCCATAAGTGCAAACAAGTTTGCAGTAAAGACAATAAAGGGGTCGGTAGTGATTCCAAAGATTGCTGGAATTGAATCAAAGGCGAACATCACATCCGTTATTGCAATTGCCACAAAAACCACCAACATGGGGGTGAATGCTCTGCGGCCATTCACTACAGTTGTGAGCTTGGCGCCATCAAAGTCTTCGGAAACATGAACTCGCCTGCGAAGTAACTGAACCAGCTTGGATTCCGTTTGGTGTTCATCCTGGTGAGTTCGAAAAGCTTGGTGGTAGGCGGTGTAGAGCAAGAATGCACCAAAGAGGTAGAAGATCCAGCTGAACTGCTCAATAAGGGCTGCTCCAACCAAGATAAACAACCCTCTAAGCACCAGCGCCATAATGATTCCAAGCATGAGCACCTGTTGCTGATAAATCTTTGGAACAGCAAACTTGGACATGATCAAGACAAAAACAAACAAATTGTCAATCGAAAGCGAATACTCGGTTAGCCAGCCAGCGATGAACTCGGTTGCTCGCAGGTGCCCAAACATAGACCAGAGTACGGCCGCAAAGGCCAGGGCTAATCCTGCGTAGAATCCAACCCAAACGGTTGATTCTTTAGCGGAGGGAATGTGGGGCCTTTTCACTGCTACCAGCAAGTCAGCTAGCAAGATGGCAACCAAGACTCCTGTAGAAATAGCCTGGAACCAAAAGTACGAGGGGGAATCCATAAGACCCCAAGTCTAGGGGCGTTATTTGTGTCTTGAGAGCAGCTTTTTAAGTAATGCAATAGCCGAAGTCGACCATAAGGCCCAAATCACTAGAAGTGGCTGGAAAAACAGCCGCGCTAGCCGTGCCTCGTCGGTTGATAAACCGAAGGCATCAATCCCCTCGATGTATTGGTTGATGTTGCCTGGAAAAATTGCAATAAAGAAAGCTGCTGTTGCCAGACCAAAATAGGTCCCCACTCTTCCAGCCGATAGCAGACCCAGGCCGAGAATAATTTCAACAGCACCAGATGCTAGAACCACAAAGTCCGGATCAAGTGGTAGCCATACCGGAACTTGAGCTTGGAACTCTTGGCGCGAAAAGGTGAGATGACCAATGCCTGCGTAAACGAGGGCGGCACCAAGTGCCACCCTCGCCAGCAGTCGAGCTATTTTCAATCTGTTTTTCTAGGCGGTTAGGGCCGGAATGATTGCTCCGGAAAAAACTTGCCAAGCAAGAATGCTCTTGGCTACCAAAGAAAGAGTGATGTAAGTTCTTTCTCCCTTTAGGTAGTTAGCCCATGATCCCCACTTCTTATACTGCAACGCTTGGTTGATGGCAAAGGTGTTGAAAAACACAAACAGCGAAATGATGATTCCAATAACAAATCCTGGAACTTCTGCTGCGCTAGTGGAGCCTGGCTGCA
>JBIIXH010000121.1:0-2719 GCA_044338475.1 Rhodoluna sp. | reverse complement strand
AGAGGAAGAATTGTTGAAGTTTACGGGCCAGAGTCTTCAGGTAAGACAACCGTTGCCCTACACGCTATTGCCAACGCTCAGCGCGCTGGAGGAATTGCTGCGTTCATCGACGCCGAGCACGCCTTGGACCCGGAATATGCCAAGGCGCTCGGAGTCGACACTGACGCACTGCTAGTGAGCCAGCCAGACACTGGTGAGCAAGCCCTTGAAATCGCGGACATGCTAGTTCGTTCTGGGTCTGTCGACGTCATCGTTATCGACTCGGTTGCAGCTTTGGTTCCGCGTGCGGAAATCGAAGGCGAGATGGGTGACACTCACGTCGGTCTCCAGGCCAGATTGATGTCACAGGCTCTGAGAAAGCTAACAGGAGCCCTCAGCAACACAAACACGACCATGATCTTTATCAACCAGCTGCGTGAGAAAATCGGTGTTTTCTTTGGAAGCCCAGAGACTACCTCCGGTGGAAAGGCTCTAAAGTTCTACGCATCGGTTCGACTAGACATTCGCAGAATCGAAACCCTAAAGGACGGTACCGAAGCAGTTGGAAACCGTACCCGCGTAAAGGTTGTAAAGAACAAGATGGCTGCGCCGTTCAAGCAGGCTGAGTTCGACATTATTTACGGAACTGGAATCTCTCGTGAAGGTAGCTTGCTGGACTTTGGTGTCGAACACGAGGTGGTCAAGAAATCCGGCGCCTGGTACACCTACGAGGGCGAACAACTTGGTCAAGGTAAGGAAAACTCCCGAAACTACCTGATCGAAAACGCAGAGGTAGCAAACGAAATCGAGAAGAAGATCAAGGCCAAGCTTGGCGTTGGTGTCCCTCGCGCGGTTGCCGACCTACCGGCTGAAGAAGCTCCGGAGGCCCCTAAGAAGGCTGCGTCCGCAGGCTAGTCATGCTCTCTTCGGTGGACAACTTAGAAGAGCGGGCCAGAAACATAGTTCTGCGCCTTCTTGAAAAGGGCCCCAAGTCCTCGGCACAGCTGCTTGAGGTTCTCGCAGCCAATGAGATTCCAATCGAAATTGCCAAGCCGCTTATTGAACGCTTTACCGAGGTTGAGCTAATAAACGATCAGCTCTATGCCCAGGACTTAGCTGACGCTAGTCGCCGAACCAAGGGTCTCGCAAGATCAATGGTCAAGCGCAAGCTCGAAAGCAAGGGTCTCGATCGGGAGCTAATCAACCAGGTTGCTTCCGAGATAACAGACGAAGACGAGCTAGCTGTTGCTACCGAGCTCGCCATCAAGAGATATGGCCAACTTGGGCACTTGGATGCCGATGTAAGAAACCGCAGATTGGTTGGATTCTTGCAGAGGCGTGGTTTTGGCTCCAGTGTTGTGTTTGCTGCCATTAGGGAAGCGGAGTCCCACGCGGTAAAATCGTAAGCCTGATGCTTACCAAGACCCGCAGCTACGAGGTACGAACCTACGGCTGTCAAATGAACGCTCACGACTCTGAGCGTATTTCCGGACTGCTCGAGGACGCTGGTTACCTACCTGGCCAAACCGGCGAATCAGATGTCGTGATTTTCAATACCTGCGCTGTTCGAGAGAACGCGGACAACAAGCTTTATGGAAACCTTGGGACCCTACTTGCCAAGAAGGAAGAAGATCCTAACTTCCAGATTGCCGTTGGTGGCTGTCTTGCCCAGAAAGACCGCGACCTAATCATCAAAAAAGCCCCATGGGTTGACGTTGTCTTCGGAACACACAACATGGGATCCCTACCAGTTCTGCTAGAAAGAGCAAGGCACAACCGCGAGGCCCAGGTTGAGATAATCGAGGCCCTCGAAACTTTCCCATCCGATCTTCCGACAAAAAGAGATTCGACTTACTCGGGGATGGTTTCAATCTCAGTCGGCTGCAATAACAGCTGCACTTTTTGCATCGTCCCCTCGCTTCGAGGTAAGGAAAAAGATCGCCGACCAGGAGAAATCCTGAGCGAGATCAAGGCGATGGTTGATGACGGAGTCATCGAGATCATGCTGCTTGGTCAAAACGTCAACACCTACGGAGTTGAGTTTGGTGACAGAGGGGCTTTTGCTAAGTTGCTTAGGGCTTGTGGGGAAATTGAGGGGTTAGAGAGGGTTAGGTTCATCTCTCCTCACCCCGCGGCTTTCACCGATGACGTCATTGACGCCATGGCTGAAACCCACAATGTAATGCCGCATCTTCATATGCCACTTCAGTCTGGATCGAATTCAATCCTGAAAGCGATGAAAAGAAGTTACCGAACAGACAAGTACTTAGGCATTTTGGATCGGGTGCGCGCGGCCATGCCAGAAGCATCCATCACCACGGACATTATTGTTGGCTTTCCAGGAGAGACCGAACAAGACTTCCAAGACACCATGGAGATAGCAACACAGTCCAGGTTCACGATGGCTTACACGTATCAATACTCAAAACGACCAGGGACGCCCGCAGCTGAGATGCCCAATCAAATCTCTAAAGAGGTGGCTCAGGAGAGATACGAGCGCCTGATTGAGCATGTAAATGCAATTGCTTGGCAGGAGAACAAGAAACAGATCGGAAAAACCGTTGAGGTCTTGGTTGGAAACCACGAAGGGCGCAAGGACACTCAAAACAACCGACTCAGCGGTCGCTCAAGAGAGAGCCGACTGGTTCACTTCGAGCTACCGTCAGGGGAGAAGGAACCTCGCCCAGGAGATTTAGTTACCGTGCAGGTGACTGAGGCCAAGCCATATTTCTTGCTCGCA
>JBIIXH010000018.1:0-10916 GCA_044338475.1 Rhodoluna sp. | reverse complement strand
TCAATGGTAGAGCCTCAGTTTTCCAAACTGATGGCGCGGGTTCGATTCCCGTCACTCCCTCCAATTACCTCTGGCAGCTATTACACCAATAAAGCTTGCGTCCATAGAAAAGCTCCAGCTTTACTTTCTTTCCACATGAGATGCAGGGTAAGCCTTCACGCTTATACACGTGGTAGCGGTCAGCAAGCAAAACCCGGCCACTCAGAAAGCCCTCTCGCGTCAGCATCAAACCCGTCTTGACACCGATTTTCATCAACTTCACCGCATCATCCCAAATAGCAAGCAGAGATTGCTCTGAAACTTTACTTCCTGGCCGGTGCGGGCTAATGCCTGCTCGGAACAGCAACTCAGCTCGATAGACGTTACCGATACCACTAATTACCGCTTGGTTCATAAGTAAAGAACCAATAGGTGCGGCCGATGCCCTGACTTTAGAAACAAAACGAAGTCCCTGTTTCCCAGAAGGATCAGCCCGTAAAGGGTCCGGTCCAAGACGCTTCTCGACCGCCGAAACTTCATTCGCATCAATAACTTCGCAAACTGTTGGACCTCGAAGATCAGCAGCTGACTCTTTCGATCCAAATCTGGCACGAACCTGACCCCAAACCTCCGGTGCTTTGGAAAGTGGCACATCGTAGAAATTCCATTTTCCGTAAATCCCAAGGTGAACACGAATGGTTAGCTTGTTATCGAAGCTAAGAAACAACTGCTTTCCAATCGCACTTGACTCAACAAGCTTCCTTCCGGAGACTAATGAGGCTTGCTCCGCAAATCTTCCCTGGGGGGAAGATATTTTCACTTTGGAGTCAATAAAGAGTTTGGCCAGCTTGTTTGCGGTTCTATGAACAGAGTGACCTTCTGGCATGGTTCTAGGAAACTAAGTCTTCGATTTGCCTGACGATAGCCTGGGGGTCTTTGTTTCTAATAGAAACTTCAGTGCCATCTTGCAGGTTTAGCTTCACAGCTGGGCCCTTAGAGGGAACAAATCCAATTTTGCGAGTGGTAAGCCTTATTCCCCACCCGCCAAATTCTCTAGCGGACACTACGCCCACGGTCGCGCTAACAATCTCTGAAGGCGAGAAACTCATCACGGTAAAGCCGCGAAGCTTGACATCAACCTGCTCGCCCACCACTATTTCTGGCATTGCCAATAAATAAACCAGCAACACCGGCACCGAAAGCATCAAGAACGCAAACAGCGGTAAAGGAAAGCTAATCTCGGTAGCGTCGGATGCGCCAACTTGGATAAGCACTGAAGCTGTAACTATTCCCGTTATCAACCAAAAAACAATTCCAACTACTAGAAAAAGCAATTTTTTGATTCGCACTTTAGCTTTTGCCCAAATCGATGTCGCCAGTGAAGGTATCCAGGTCAGCAATTGGATCACTAAAGAAGTAAGAGCGAATTCACTAATTGATACGAAGCCATCTGGCTGCATCGTGATTCCCCAGTGAATGGCAATTGGGTTTGGTAATGCACCGGCGGAAGCTAGCTGATAGATAAGGAACTGAAGAATTGCAATTGCTGCCGGTTGAATAAACCAAACGTGCAATCTGGAGATGTCTAGTTTCATTGACTAGCTAATCTCTCCAGTTTGCTCATAAAGGCCAATCTTTCCGATTCTGCGCTCATGCCTTTCATCATTACTGAATGGCTCGGCGACAAAGACCTTGATTAGCTCAAGCACTTCTTCTTTGGTGTGCTGTCTGGCTCCCACTGCAATCACGTTCGCGTTGTTGTGCTGCCTCGCGAGTTCTGCGATTTCCTTATTCCAAACCAAGGCGGCTCGAATTCCTTTTACCTTGTTGGCGGCCATCTGCTCACCATTTCCAGATCCTCCAAGAACAATCCCCAGGGCGTCAACCTCAGCTTGCAGATCACGTTGCACGGCAAGAGCTGCATTTATGCAAAAGGAGGGATAGTCGTCGAGTGGATCAAAGGACTGTGGTCCGTGATCAAATACTTCATGTCCGAGCTTTGTTAGCTCTTCAATTAGATAGTGGCTGGTTTCTAACCCAGCATGATCAGTTGCGATGTGAATTCTCATAATTTCCTAATCTACTTATCGAAACCACTGCGGAGAAATCTCAGGGTGATTGAGCCGATCACAGCCGTTAGGGTCACATAGCTAAGGGTCAGCGCCTGAAGATTTACCGACAGCACCGCCGGGGCTGCCAGCGCTGCGATAACCATGGAGAATTCTCCCCTTGGGGTCAAGAAGGCACCCGCTCTAACCCAGCTGAGCTTGTCCACCATATCTTTTGCAATCCACCAACCGACGGCAAATTTTCCTGCTACACCAACCGCCACAAACAGCAGAACTGCTGGCAGCACCTGTAGCAAGTCCGCGAAGTTGGTTGCTAATCCAAAAAACAAAAAGAAGATTGCCGCGAACAAATCCCTAAGGGAGCCTAAACGTCCACGAACCGTGTTGGCCACTTCACCGGTCAATAGGAGTCCTACCAAAAAGGCCGCTACCGCTCCTGAGAATCCAGCAAGATCTGCAACACCTGCTGCCAGTAAAGCCGAGCCAAAAACGGTGAGTAGTAGTCCTGATGGCACATCGGGATTCAAGATTCGAGACCACTTAGTGTTTCCGCGGTAAGAAATGATTAGAACAAGCCCGGTGATGATCAAAGCAACAGATACCGAAACTAATCCAGCCGCAGCCGAGAGCCCAAGCACTAAGGAAGTAAGAAGTGGCAGATAAGGAGCCAAGGCAAGATCTTCAAACACCAAAATAGCTACCACTCGCTTTGATAGTTCTGATTTACGCCATCCAGTTTCTCGAAGTAATTCTGAGGCGATACCCGAAGACGATACGTAGGCAATACCGCCCACCACGAACGCAGCCAGCGGTCCCCAGCCAAAGGCAAGAGCGAGCAAAGCTCCGGGAACAAAATTCGTAGCAATGTCAAAAATTCCAGCGGATTTTCTATCCTTGAAGGCTTTTGCTAGATCGGATGCCGAGTATTCCAAACCGAGTAACAGGAGCAGAAGAATGGCTCCAATTTGAGCCCCGATTGCCAAAAAGTCAGAGCTTAGGTTTACTAAACCGAAACCTCCTTGCCCGACAGCAAGGCCAACAACTAAGTACAACGGAACCACAGAGAAATTAAGCCTTGCGGCAATAAATGCGATTACTCCAAGCCCCAGTAATAGCGCGCCAATCTCAGCGAGGGTCTGCGATGCCTCTGCCGAGCCCCCAAGAGCCATAACTGGATTGATCACTTTGCTATTGTTTCATACCCTCACCTCACCCAGTTAGGCTTTGGGATGAAAGAGTCAATAGAAAGAAGAATCCATGCCAGGCGAAAACCTCACAAGAATCGAAGCTCAAGAGCGAGCAGCTGCCTTGGAAGTTCAAAGTTACCAAGTTGAGGTTGATTTGACCCAAGGCGAAGAGTTCTTTGGCTCCACCACGAGGGTTCGCTTCACATCCAAAACTCCAGGAGTTTCGACCTTTATTGATGCCATCACTAACTCCGTTCACTCGGTGGTGCTAAACGGCGAGGTCTTGGATCCAGCCGCAGTGTCCGATGGCATTCGCATCCAGCTACCTTCTATTGCAGCAGAGAATGAGCTAGTTGTCGTGGCCCAGGCCAAATACACCAACACCGGTGAAGGGTTGCACCGCTTCGTAGATCCAGTCGATCAAGAGGTATACCTTTATACCCAGTTCGAGGTTCCAGACTCACGCCGCATGTTCGCTGTTTTCGAACAGCCAGATCTAAAGGCAACCTTCCAGTTCAACATCACTGCTCCTAGCTACTGGAAGGTAGTTTCTAACTCCCCCACCCCAACTCCAAATGACCTAAGAGAAGGTGTCTCGGTTTGGAACTTCGAGCCAACACCTCGAATCTCAAGCTACATAACCGCTCTGGTTGCAGGACCATACGTAGAGGTAAGAGACGAACTTGTGTCTTCTTCGGGAAAAACTGTTCCACTAGGTGTTTTCTGCCGCAAGTCCTTATTTGAGTTCCTAGATGCCGAATACGTCTTTGCAAAGACCAAGCAGGGCTTTGAGTTTTTCGAGAAGCAGTTTGACTACCCATACCCGTTTGAAAAGTATGACCAGCTATTTGTTCCGGAGTTCAACGCTGGAGCAATGGAAAATGCGGGTGCAGTTACCTTCACGGAAACTTATGTTTTCCGTTCCAAAGTTACCGATGCCGTGAAAGAGCGCCGAGTTGTTACCATACTGCACGAGCTAGCTCACATGTGGTTTGGCGATTTGGTTACCATGCGCTGGTGGAGTGATCTATGGCTTAACGAATCTTTCGCTGAGTATGCCTCTACCTTGGCCACCCAGGAAGCCACCGAGTGGCACGGTGCATGGGCCACCTTTGCGTCTCTAGAGAAGTCTTGGGCCTACCGCCAAGACCAACTGCCATCGACGCATCCAATCGTTGCCGAGATAAACGACCTAGAAGATGTTCAGGTCAACTTCGATGGCATTACTTACGCCAAGGGAGCATCGGTACTCAAGCAACTGGTCGCGTGGGTGGGGCAAGAGCCTTTCATGCGTGGAGTCTCTGACTACTTCAAAAAGCATGCCTTTCAAAACACTGAGCTAAAAGATCTTCTAAAGGAACTTGAGAACCAAAGTGGCAGAGATCTGAGCGAGTGGTCCAAGCTCTGGCTGGAAACAGCAGGTGTTAATACCTTGCGACCAGAGCTAGTTGAAGCCGATGGAGTAATCAAGTCCTTTGCAATCTTGCAATCGGCTATTGAGGAATACCCATACCTAAGACCGCATCGCATAGCGATTGGTCTTTACCAGGAGCAAAACGGGAAGATTGTTCGAACAGAACGAATCGAGCTAGATGTCGAGGGAGCCAAGACCGAAGTTCCCGAGCTTGCGGGCAAAAAACGCCCAGCCTTGATTCTGCTCAACGATGATGACCTCACCTACGCAAAGATTCGAATGGATGAGCAGTCTTGGAGCTTTGCCCTAGACAAACTTTCCCTGATCGAAGACCCGCTAGCCAGAGCTCTAGTTTGGGGTTCGGCTTGGGACGCTACGCGTGATGGCGAAACTTCACCACGTGATTTCATCAAGCTAGCTCTTAGGCACATTGAGTTCGAAACCGAATCAACCACCATGTTGACCGTTTTGCGCCAACTGCTAACAGTTGCAAACCTCTATGTGTCAGAAGAGCACCGCACACTTGAGCAGTTATCACTAGCCGATGGGCTATGGAAACTGGCGCAAGACGCGAAGGCCGGTTCCGATGCTCAATTGCAATTTGTGAAGTTCTTCGCTCAGTTTGCAAGAAGCGACGAGCAACTTGGCAATGTCTCTTCGTTACTAAGCGGTGAAACCAAACTTGCCTCGCTGGCAATCGATACTGACTTGCGCTGGGAGCTAGTTACGGCACTTGCCGTCGGAGGAAGAATTTCCAAAGAATCATTAGACCAAGAGCTAGCGAATGACAACACCGCTAACGGGCAGAAGTATCACGTTGCAGCCGTTGCCGCTTTGCCTGACAGCTCTTCCAAGCAGGCTATGTTCACCAAGCTGGTTACCACGGATGAGCTATCGAACGCACTCGTGAACTCTGCGAGCTTAGCTTTTGGAAGGGTTTTGGATCCACAGATTCTTCAGCCGTTTGTTGCTCAGTACTTCGCCAATGTTTTGAAGATCTGGGAAGACAAGAGCTATCACATGGCCGAGTACCTGCTCATTAACCTTTATCCCTTAGCTCTTGCTAACCAGGCTCTGGTTTCAGAAACCAAGGCCTTCCTAGAAAGAGCAGATGTGCAAAGTAAGCCTGCTCTTCGCAGAATCATCATCGAGAATCTTGCCAATGTTGAAAGGGCTCTTACTGCTCAGCAAAGGGACCAAAAGGGTTAAATGTCTGGGGATTTCGAAGACGCCAATCGCGTTGAAGTAGTTCGAATCAAAGGCCTCTCCGGAGAAGCCGTGGAGGGAAACTTCTTTGAGCTAGTGGGTGGCACCGAGACCTTTAGAAAACTAGTGACCAAGTTCTACGAGGGGGTTGCCTCCGACGACGTCTTGAGGCCGATGTATCCCGAGGAAGATCTGGGTCCTGCCGCTGAAAGACTCAGGATGTTTCTCGAGCAATACTGGGGTGGCCCGCAAACGTATCAAGAAACCAGAGGGCACCCAAGGCTCAAGCAGCGCCACCAGCCCTTCAAGATCAACCCCTTAGCACGCGAGCGGTGGCTGCACCACATGAAAGTGGCGTGTGACTCTTTGGGATTAGCTCCGCTGCATCAGGCTCAGCTCTGGGGATATCTTGATCGTGCCGCAACATCCATGCTTAACACTTTTGAAGACTAGAAGTGCTTGGCCTCTTTAGATAACACGTGGCCAAACTGCGACGAAAGCCTTACCCAACCTTGAGAGTGAAAAACTGGAACCATTTCACCTTCTGTTAGAAACCCCAGACCTGCAGCCGCAAATGCTGCACCAGCAGGAACTTTCGAATCCAAATCGATAGCTCTCCCCCATACCTCAGCTCTAATGCGGGCTGCTATCGGACCGCCGACAGATTCCGGAATTGTTTCTGCAACTTCGATGATTCCTTTTCTGGCAACGCCAGTAAGCATGTATTCAGGAAGGCTCGTGGCCTCAACCCAACCGGTTCGTGGTGGTGAAACTCCAGCCCAGGGAACTCGCTCCGAAGAGGCGAGATTGAAAACAAAACTTTGGTCGGCTTCTGGTTTTTCGAGTTCAAATGCGATGCGATCTAAGACGGCCTGAATCGGAACCAAGACATTGATCTCTGCTTCCTGTTTCAGCTGCATGGTGCGAAGGCCCAGCACGGTTGGACCATCGTCCAAAATATTTGCGGTAAACAGAGGTGCTACGTAGGCAGTTAGTAGAGCCCCAAAAGCTCTTAGTCGAACAACTCCCTTGGGGTCCATCTTCTTGGCCCGAGTTAGAAAGGTTTTTAGATCTAGCGCGGTTTGCTGGTCCAAAAGCTGGAAGTCATTTTTCATTTCATTACTAAACTTACCCTGATAGCTAGCTCGCAAAGTAAGGACACCCAAGATGAGCAAGGTTCCCCCACCGAAAGACCCGCTCGCTGATCTATTGGTAGCGCTGGATATCAAAGATGCGGGTGGAGCCAGAACAAAGGAAGACATTTTCATTGGCCCGTCGCAGTGGATGCCTCACGGTAGAGTCTTCGGTGGTCAGGTGCTAGCCCAGTGCACCGTGGCAGCGACCAGAACAGTAGACCCCGATAGAGTCCTGCATTCGCTCCACGGATATTTCTTGAGACCGGGAGACATAGATTTCCCAATTACTTTTTCCGTAGACAGGCTCAGAGACGGTAAGTCATTTTCAACCCGAAGAGTTCAGGCTTACCAAAAAGGCGAACCCATTTTTTCAATGATTTCGTCATTTCAAACTGAGAGCCCAGGGCTTACTCACCACGAACAAATGCCAGAGGGTCTAAAGCAACCAGAAGATCTTCCCTCCGCAGCTGAAGTGCTGGGTGGCATCCCTCACCCAGTAGCTCAATACTGGGCCAAGGCCAGGCCTTTTGATTTGCGGCACGTGCAATCGCCTATTTACTTTGAAGTAAAGGGTGAGCCGGTGGCTCACCAGGCAGTTTGGCTGAAAGCCATTGGAGAATTACCTGATTCTCCAACCCTGCATCAAGCAGCTCTTGCGTACGCATCGGATTTTACGCTTTTAGAAAGCATCTACCGCAGGCACAAGATCTCATGGGCGAAGCCAGGACTCAAAACTGCGAGCCTAGATCACGCAATGTGGTTTCACGCTCCAGCAAAAGTAGATCAATGGATGCTCTATGTCCAAGAATCCCCAGCTGCCCAAAACAGCCGAGGCTTAGCGATCGGAAAGATTTTTAGTCGCGAGGGTGTCCTGCTTGCAACCGTTGCTCAAGAGGGCATGGTTAGAGTGCCCGAAGGCAAAGTTGCTAGTCTCTTGTCAATCTTCGGTAAGTAGAGCGGTGCGGCTTAGCAGCGTCTGGGCCTAATCTTTCGATCTTGTTTTCTTCGTAGGATTCAAAGTTTCCTTCAAACCAGTACCACTGATCGGGCTTTTCATCGGTGCCCTCGTAGGCAAGAATGTGGGTTGCCACTCGGTCTAGGAACCACCTATCGTGAGTGATCACCACAGCACAACCAGGGAATTCAAGAAGAGCGTTTTCCAAGGAGCCAAGAGTTTCGACATCGAGGTCGTTTGTTGGTTCATCCAAAAGAAGTAGGTTTCCACCTTGCTTCAAAGTCAAGGCAAGATTCAGCCTGTTTCGCTCACCACCAGATAAAACACCAGCGGGCTTTTGCTGGTCTGGGCCCTTGAAACCAAAGGCTGCAACATAGGCACGAGATGGCATCTCAACTTGTCCAACGTGAATGTAATCAAGCCCGCCAGAGACCACTTCCCAGAGGCTCTTGTCCGGATCGATGCCGCCACGAGACTGGTCAACGTAGGAAATCTTTACGGTCTCACCGATTTTGAGCTCGCCACCATCAAGGGTTTCTTCGCCAACAATCATCTTAAACAGAGTTGATTTACCAACACCGTTAGGTCCAATCACGCCAACGATTCCGTTTCTTGGAAGCGAGAATGACAAGTTTGCAATCAAGCTTCGATCACCAAAATTCTTTTGTAGGTTCTTGGCCTCTAGAACCACGTTTCCAAGTCTTGGACCAGGCGGAATCTGAATCTCTTCGAAATCAAGTTTTCTAGCCTTGTCAGCCTCGCTTGCCATCTCTTCGTATCTTGAAAGTCTGGCCTTGGATTTGGTTTGTCTTGCCTTGGAAGAAGAGCGGACCCATTCAAGTTCATCCTTTAGGCGCTTAGCTAGCTTTGCGTCTTTCTTTCCTGCGACCTCTAGGCGCTCTTGCTTTTTCTCCAGATAAGTGGAGTAGTTACCTTCGTATGGGTAAGCACGCCCGCGGTCGAGCTCCAAAATCCACTGTGCAACGTTATCTAGGAAGTACCTATCGTGGGTAACTGCCAACACCGCACCTGGATACTTCGCTAGGTGCTGCTCCAGCCACAAAACACTTTCAGCATCAAGGTGGTTTGTTGGCTCATCAAGAAGTAACAGATCAGGCTTTTCAAGAAGTAATTTACAAAGCGCAACACGACGCTTTTCTCCACCAGATAGGTGTGCTACCGGAGTGTCACTTGGTGGGCAGCGCAGTGCATCCATTGCCTGCTCCAATTGCGAATCTAAATCCCAAGCATCAAGGTGATCAATGGCCTCTTGTAAAGTTCCCATTTCCTCTAGCAAGGTGTCGTAGTCAGCATCTGGGTTGGCAAGCTCTGCTGAGATTTCGTTGAACCTATCTAGCTTGGCCTTTACTTCCTTGACGGCCTCTTCTACGTTTCCCAGAACTGTCTTTGATTCGTCGAGCTTTGGTTCCTGCATCAAGATACCCACCGAGTATCCCTCGCTTAGGCGTGCTTCTCCGTTTGAAGGAGTGTCAAGACCAGCCATGATTTTTAGAACAGATGACTTACCGGAACCGTTTGGCCCAACAACGCCGATCTTGGCTCCTGGAATAAAGGAGAGTGTTACATCGTCCAAGATAAGTTTGTCGCCGTGCGCTTTTCGCGCCTTGATCATCTGATAAATAAACTCAGCCATTTTTCCCTCAAATTGTGGTGTCAAAAAAATGACACCCTTTCTACCAAGAGTGCTGTGGATAAGTTTATCCGACAATGATGTGGCTCAGCGGGAGCCGACGATCACATACACCTAGGTAAAAAGGGTGTCACGCGACCAGGCGCTTAGGGGGAAGTTGCCTGACCGGGTCTGTTACTTTGCCGAGGAGCTAAGAAGCGTTGTTTCCTCAGCTTCAAACTCTTCGTCTTCGATTTCGCTATCGGCCGGCTCTTCACGAACCAATACTGTGCGAGTAAAGACAGCATTACCCCAGGACAAGTCATGCCCTAGAACTTCGGCTTCAATTTCAACTGAAGTTCCAGTTCTTTCCCCGTTGTCCCAATCACGCACCTTGAGTCGTCCTGTGGTGCAGATTCGATCACCCTTGGATACCGATGCAGCAGTGTTGATAGCTAGCTGGCGAAAGCAAGTTACCGTGAACCAGTTAGTTTCTCCATCTATCCAGCTGTTCTTGGATCTATCGAAGCGACGCTTGGAAGAAGCCAAGCGAAATGAGGTGATAGGCAAGCCATCTTGAGTGACTAGGTGCCTTGGGGTTGTAGCTACTAAACCTTGAACTGAAAATACATCTGACATGGCTACCTTCTTTTTCTCTGATTGATCTATTCAGAGAAAAAGAATCTCAAAGTGTTGTTACGAGTTGGGAGCCAGAAATGAATCTGTGGAAAAGTTACTTGAGGTAAGAAGCGAAGGCCTTGGCGGTCTTTGTCATCTTGGGCTTTACCACCATGTTGCAGTAGGCCTGGCCTGGATTTTTGACAAAGAAATCCTGGTGGTAGGTCTCACCCATCCAGAACTTCTCTAGCGGTAGTAGCTGCGTCACGATTGCTTCGCCCCAGACTTCCTTAGCTCTTTCAAGGGCCTCTTCAAAAAGAACTTTTTGCTCAGCACTGTCATAAAACATGCAGCTTCGGTAGCTGGTGCCAATATCGTTACCTTGGCGGTTTAGCTGAGTTGGGTCGTGAAGAGTGAAGAAAATGTCTAGGACCACATCGGCTGGGATGATAGCTTCATCGAAAATGACTCTGGCAACCTCAGCGTGGCCGGTCCCTTCGCCACAAACCGCCTCGTAGCTTGGGTTATCGACATGACCCCCGCTATAGCCAACCTCGACATCGCTTATGCCACGAAACTGCATAAAGCTTGAATCTAGGCACCAAAAGCAGCCACCACCCAGGACAAAACTCATCATCTAGCTAGCTTAGGCTTGAGCTTATGAAATTTCGAGCTAGCCAAGACAGATACACCCAAATGAAGTATCGCCGCACCGGAAACTC
>JBIIXH010000120.1:0-2726 GCA_044338475.1 Rhodoluna sp. | reverse complement strand
TTTCAAGCGACGGCTGTAGCGGTATCTGGAACTAATCAGTATCCAGTTGGCTTTGCTTGCCGGATAGAAGATTTTCCTTCGAGCGAGGACCAAAACTGCCTTGATACGCCGAAATACTCCGAGGGCAGCTGGGGCTACTTTGTTTTCACAAAAGAGTCCGGCTGGCAGGTGAGCCAGGTTGGCTCTGCTACCAGGAATGCAGAATGTGGATCGGCGGAGGGTTGGCTATTTATTGGTCCTGGTCAACAAGATGCTGGATTGCTGCCCAACCCAATTCCAGAAGTAACTTCTTGTGATGGCTAAGCGATTCACTGCTAGCTCCGCTAGCCCAATCAGTTGGTGGCTTCTGGCCATATCGATGGCTTTTGTTGCAGGCGTTAGCCAGAGTGTAGTTACTCAAATTCTCATCTGCTCTGGGGCTTTGCTCACAATCTTGTTGTTTCGAGAAGAAGCTCCTTGGTCAAGGTCTGTTAAGTTCTATCTTTTTCTTGCAGGCTTTGTAGTTGTCGCGAGAGTCATATTTCGGATTGTTTTCAACATTCAAGACCCAGAAGAATCAAATGCACTTGAATTACCGGGTTTCTCGATCAACCTGGGTTTTGGGCCGGCAGTAGAACTCTTTGGATCGGTAAGTCACGAAGCGCTGTTGGGAGGAGCTACCGACGGCCTAAGGTTGGCGGCGATTATTCTCGCTATCGGAATGGCAAGCTCTTTGGCGAATCCAAGGACGCTACTGAAATCAACACCCAGCGCTCTTTACGAGATTGCAAGTGCTGTTTCAGTTGCGATAAACCTTGCCCCTCAAATGATTTCAAGCCTGCAGAGAGTCCGAAAAGCTAGGTCCCTACGCGGCCGAAGCAAAGGACTTGGCTCAATGGCCGGAACAGTAATTCCAGTCTTGGAAGACGCCATCGACTCCTCTTTAGCTTTAGCTGCCAGCATGGACTCTCGCGGCTTCGGACGAAGGGGGAATTTATCGAAGTCACTTGTTTTAGGAGCAAGACTTAGCTCCTTGATGGCAGTTGGCTTCTTGGCTGTTGGCAGCTTTATTCTGCTAGTTGGTCAAACTGAAACTCTTGGCGCATTGCTAATTGGAGTTGGATTGGTCTCAAGCTTTGTTACCGTTCGAATCAACTCCAAGGCTCAGATTAGAACCAGGTTTGAAAAGCAGAAGTTTCGCACCTTTGACGCCGTGCTGTTAGCCGCCTCGGGTGTATTGCTGCTTTCGGCAATCATTGGAGGGCTGGCATGATCTCGCTCAAGGATGTGAGCTTTGGATACGCAGGCACTGAGCGGCCAGCTTTGTCCAGAGTGAACGTAGAGTTTCATCCCGGAGAGTTCTCGCTGGTTTGTGGAGCAACGGGAAGCGGTAAGTCCACACTGCTTCGAATACTAAATGGTCTGGCGCCACACTTCACTGGAGGTTCTCTTTCCGGTTCTTTAGTAATCGACGGTAAAGATGTCACAGGCTCCAAGCCCCACGAACTTGCTTCCCAGGTGGGCTTTGTGAATCAACAGCCAGAGTCATCCTTCGTATCAGACACCGTGAAGCAAGAGTTGGTTTACGGAATGGAACAGCTTGGCTTTGAACGCCAAGTGATGTCGGAAGCGCTAATGCGTGTTGCAAAGCTTCTAGAGATTGAAGACTTGATTGATCGGCCGCTCGGGTGGTTGTCAGGGGGCCAGCAACAAAGAGTGGCTATTGCCTCAGCCTTAGCTGCTGGGCAGAAAATTCTCTTGCTGGACGAACCCACGTCAGCTCTTGATCCAGCGGCGGCTGCAGAAATAGTTGGGGTGCTGAAGTCGTTAGCTCACGAGCATGGAATAACTGTGATTCTTGTAGAGCACAGAATTGAACGGGTCATTGAACTTGTGGACTCAGTAGTTATCGTTGCAAATGATGGGTTGGTAACCAAAGGCGGTTACGAGCAATTTGAGAACTACCACCTGGTTCCACCGGTGATTGGACTCTCCACGCTTTTTTCTTGGCAACCGGTGACTGTGAGTGTTGCTGCTGCAAAAACCAAGTGGGAACAAAGCCCAACTCCTTGGAAGCCCTTGGTAAATGACCACCTTGGACAGGAAGTTGCCATGGACGTTTCCAATCTCTGCGTGAACTACGACGGCGTCGCCGCAGTATCTGATGTTTCTTTTCGGGTTCACAAAGGTGAAGTTGTTGCCCTGATGGGTAAGAACGGTTCTGGGAAATCGTCCGCTCTTTGGGCGATTCAAGGCGGTGGCAGAAGAACTTCGGGTTCAGTGCAGACGCAGTTTGGAGACCCTAAATCACTATCGGGTGACGAACGACTTTGCGTGCTGACTCTTGTTCCACAAAAAGCAGCTGACTTGCTATTTCTAAACTCGTTGGCTGATGAATTAGCTGAGTCTGACAAGTTTGCGCACATAACCGACTCTGGAACCTCAAAAATCTTTGAGTCGCTAACAGGAAGACTAGATCCCAAGATTCACCCGCGTGATCTATCTGCTGGTCAGCAGTTGGCTTTAGTCCTAGCGCTGCAGTTAGTTAAAGGCGCGGGTATCTTGCTTCTGGATGAGCCCACTCGAGGCTTGGATTACGCGGCCAAGAGATCTCTTGCCAAACAGATCAGAAGCTTGCGCAAAGAAGGAAAATCCGTACTTGTCGCTTCGCACGACGTGGAATTTGTGGCCTTGGTTGCCGACCGAGTATTGCAGCTCGAGAGTGGAAAGCTGGTTTCAGACGAACC
>JBIIXH010000119.1:0-2729 GCA_044338475.1 Rhodoluna sp. | reverse complement strand
ATTTCAAGGAGTAAAAATGGCAGCAATGAAGCCTCGCACCGGCGATGGACCAATGGAAGCAGAACGCGAACCACGCGGTCTAATCATCTTGAGGGTTCCACTAGAAGGTGGCGGACGCTTAGTTGTTTCCGTGAACGAAGAAGAAGCCAAGAGCCTCCACAAAGTTCTAGAAGGCGTAGTTAAGAAGAAGTAACTCGCTTGCTTGCCATTAGCAAGCCATCGCCAACTGGCGATAGCGCAGAGATGAAATCCTGCTGGGTAGAAAACAATCTCAAAACATCACGATAAATTATTGTTGCTTCGTCGCGCATTGCCGGGTCCGGAACCCGATCTCGCCAGAGTGCATGAGAAATTGCCACCACACCCCCAGGTCGTAGCAGCCTAGAAGCTTGCCTTAGCTGATCTTCTAAGTCGCCGCGTTCGGCGTCCAAAAATACTAGGTCGTAGGCAGCGTCGGCCATGTTGGACATAACCTCGGTGGCTTTTCCAGAGATGACCCTGGTCCGTAGTGGAGAAATCCTGGCGTCCTTGAAAGCCATCTTGGCTGCCAGCTGAAATTCTGGATGCGAATCGATAGTTGCCAAAACGGAGTCTTCGGAGGCGCTCAATATCCACAAACCCGAAACCCCAGCTCCGGTTCCAGCTTCAACGATGGCCTTGGCCCCAAGAGCTGAGGCCAGAAGGGCCAAGTGAGAGCCAACGCTTGGAGTCACACACTCGATACCAAGCTCTTCAGCCCTGGCCCTGGCTTCGATAATGGCTGGCGACTCCGAGACAAAGTCTTCGGTGAACTTCCAGCTTGATATCTTGTCGACCATGTTCTCTCCTAATCTCAAAGCTTAGAGCTGCCCGGGCCAAAATAGCCGAAGCTTAAGAGGTAGCCTTTATAGGTGTTTGGAATCTCGGGCGAAAAGCTATTAATTCTTGGATTGATAGCTATTTTTGTGCTGGGTCCGGATAAGTTACCGCACTACGCCAAACAGCTAGCCAACTTCATTAAATCTTTGAAGAAAATGGCCGAGGGTGCCAAAGGTCAACTGCAGTCCGAAATCGGCGAGGAGCTTGACTGGAAACAGCTTGATCCAAGAAAGTATGACCCAAGAAGAATCATTCGTGAGGCCTTGGCTGAGACCGATGCGCCACCTTCAGCCGCCGCGCTCAATAAGCCAACGGTTAGAGTTCAGCCGCGACTATCAACTGGTGAAGTTGCGCCTTTTGATTCGGAAGCTACCTAGAGCTTTTTCATAACTTTCGCTAGGGCGTTCATCAGCGGCGCCATCTTGTTGTATTGCTTGGCCCTGGATGGGAAGTTCAACAATCCGGTTGCAATTCCAACAGTTCTAGCTTCGGTAAATCTAAGCAAACCGTAATGGCCATTTCTTCTGCCAACACCAGATTGCTTCATGCCTCCCATAGGGGAGTCAATTGATGCCATTGAGGCGCGGTAACCCTCGTTGATGTTGACCGATCCTGCCATCAGGCGGTTAGCTACCTTTTCGGCTAGTTTTACCGGTCCAACTACCGATGCGTTTAGACCAAGCTCGGTATCGTTAGCCAACTCAACTGCCTCATCGATGGTGTCGTAACCGACAACCGCAATAAATGGACCAAATACTTCTTCGCGAGATAAACGCATCTCTGGCTTGATGTTAGTCATGACCGTTGGAGCATAAAAGTAAGGTCCCAGTTCTGGCAGGGCTTTGGCGCCAGCTAGAACTTTGGCTCCCTTGCTTACCGCGTCTGAGACATAGTCTTCGACGCGCTTTAGTTGATTGATGCCGGTGAGAGTTCCCATGTCCATCTCAAAGTTGTCGCTCTTTCCTATCTTGAGCGAGTTGACGCGGGTTGCAAGTTCTTGTTCAAAAGCTTCTTTTTGATTGTTTGGAACATACACTCGCTCAATCGAAACACACAGCTGGCCAGAGTTTCCAAAAGCCCCTGCAATTACCTTCTCGGCAGCATCACCAAGTTTTGCACCTGGAAGAATTATTAGCGGGTTCTTACCACCTAGTTCCAGCGAGTAACCAATCAGTCTCTTGGATGCTCGCTCAGCAACTATCTTTCCGGTCTTGGTAGACCCTGTAAAGGCAACGTAATCGACAGAGTCTGTGATGGCGTTTCCAACGCTGGGGCCATCGCCAACCACGATGGTCCAAGCACTTTCTGGAAAACCAGCTTCAACGGCAAGCTTTCTTGCATAGAGCGAAACCAGGGCTGTTTGATTGTCAGCT
Source organism: Rhodoluna sp. (assembly GCA_044338475.1). Lineage (GTDB taxonomy): Bacteria > Actinomycetota > Actinomycetes > Actinomycetales > Microbacteriaceae > Rhodoluna. The sequence continues at coordinate 498 of JBIIXH010000119.1, read as the reverse complement.
TTTTGCACCACTGTGTTGCCAGCAGCAAGTGCTGGCAAAACATCGAGCATCTGAAGAGCTAGCGGGTAATTCCAGGGAGTGATTACTCCAACTACTCCTACTGGCGAGTAAGTCACGTAGGAACGAGTTACAAAAGGAACACCTGAATTAGTGATTTGCTTTCTTAGAACCTTTGGAGCGATCTTGGCAAAGTAACGGGTGGAACCTAGAGATCCAGCCACTTCCTCGAACGCGTGCGCGCGAGACTTTCCAGTTTCAAGCTGCAATAAGTCCATTAGCTTGTCTTGATTGTTTAGAAGTAGATCGTGCAATGCAAACAAGGCAGCTGAGCGCTTCTTGACTGGCATTGCTGCAAAGGAAGTCTGGGCGAGTCTGGCATCGGCAACCGCCTTAGCAACCTGCCCAACGCTTAGTTGGGGTAGGTCATAGATTTTCTTGCCGGTAGCGGGGTTCACAATTGTGACCTGGTCGCTACTTACTGGAAGGTGGGAAAGAAGG
>JBIIXH010000118.1:0-2748 GCA_044338475.1 Rhodoluna sp. | reverse complement strand
GCAAGGCTGATGTTGTCTGATACTGCCCGAGTCGCCCTTCCCACTCTGGTCCTGGTGAGGAACAAAGCAAACAATAGAAGGACTCCGATGGCCATAAAGAAGGTCAACAGCGAGCCTTGGGTAAGTCTTATTGGACCAAAAGCAATTACTCCAGACAATCCACCGGCGTAGCTCTTGGTGGTTCCATCGATAAAGAATAGGTAGATGTATCTAATAACGATTGAAAGTCCAATACTCACAATCATCATCTGAACAATCTTGGTGCCACGGTTTCGAAGCGGAGTCCAAAGGAATTGGTTCTGTAAGAAACCGCTCAGTGCACCAACCGCGAGACCAATAACGATGACAACGGGGAACGGCATTCCAAATATCGTTCCCGCTACCCAGGCCGTGATACCACCTAGAGTTACAGCTTCACCGTGTGCAAAGTTACTCAAACCTGTTGTTCCAAAAATAAGGCTTAGACCTACGGAAGCGAGAGCGAGCAGAGCACCAAATATGAGTCCGGCAACTATTCTCTGCAGAATTTGGTCGGTCAGTGATGTGGTTTCAACCGCTGCACCAACGAAACGGAAGTTTCTAGTAGCGGTGGAGGTCAGCCAATCTGATTCCTTAACATTGAGCTCAGATCCTGCAGCGTCGACTAATTCGACGCCCGAAGGCAAGCTAGCTAAGTCCAGGGTGATTGTGTAGTCAGCCTTTAGTGGAACGGCCACTTCCCACTTACCATCGCTGTCAGATTCCACAGTTTCGTCAATGTCCGCTCCGACTACGCGAACGCTCACACCAGATAGCTTGACTCCGTCAGCAATTAATGTTCCAGAAACAACCAGGTTCGATTCAAGGTCACTTTGCGCAGGGGCATCCTCGCCCTCCTCGGCAAACGCGGCTGGGGCCATAGCAAGGGAACCGGCAAGAAATACGGCGCTTAGGAGCGTGAAAACCACGGTTCTTATGAAAGTGGTGGGCGCTTTTGAAGCAAGCGTCATGAATCCTCCGACTCATCTGTGAGTTTTGCACCACTCAAGTGGTATTTGGGAAAGACTACCAGTATCTTTACGGGTCTCAAAAAGCTAGACTGGAGCCATTCACCCATTTATTTAGCGCAAGTGAGGCAACCAATGGCCCAGCCGGACCCTTTTGGCCTAGTTGGTCTGACCTACGATGACGTCCTCCTGCTGCCAGGCGAATCTGATGTGGTCCCATCTCAGGTAAACACCCGAACCAAGGTCACCAAAAGAGTCGAAATCAACATCCCTTTGCTTTCCTCAGCCATGGACACCGTTACCGAGGCCAGGCTTGCCATTGCCATGGCAAGGCAGGGTGGAATTGGAGTTCTGCACCGCAATCTTTCTCTCGAAGATCAAGCTAGCCAGGTAGACCTAGTAAAGAGGTCTGAAGCTGGAATGATCACCCACCCAGTAACTATTGGCCCGTTGGCCACAATCCAAGAAGTAGACGACCTCTGCCGTAAATTCAGGGTCTCTGGTCTTCCGGTGATTGATGAAGACGGACTATTGGTTGGAATTGTTACTAACCGCGACATGAGATTTGTGCTTGACGTTCAAAGAACAACCACACTGGTCAAAGATGTCATGACACCAATGCCTCTAGTTACCGCTCCGGTCGGAATTGTTCCAGATAAGGCGATTGCAATCTTTGCCCAGCACCGCATTGAGAAACTGCCACTTGTCGACGAGCAGGGAAAACTCCGTGGACTAATCACCGTCAAAGACTTTGATAAGAGCGAAAAGTATCCGCTGGCTTCAAAAGATTCTAGCGGAAGATTACTTGTTGCTGCAGCGGTGGGAGTTGGATCAGACGCTTGGGAAAGATCAATGGCCCTGGTTGATGCCGGCGTAGATATCTTGGTCGTTGATACCGCACACGGTCACAACAAAGCAGTTTTGGAAATGGTTGCAAAGCTTAAGTCAGAACCATTTGCGAAAAACGTAGATGTCATCGGCGGTAACGTTGCAACCCGCGAAGGCGCACAAGCTCTCGTTGACGCCGGCGTAGACGGAGTGAAGGTTGGTGTTGGCCCAGGATCAATTTGCACCACTCGTGTTGTTGCCGGAGTCGGTGTTCCACAAATCACAGCTGTCTATCAAGCAAGCCTTGCTTGCAAGCCTGCGGGTGTTCCAGTAATTGCTGACGGTGGATTGCAGTTCTCTGGAGATATTCCAAAAGCCCTAGTCGCTGGAGCGAATGCAGTAATGATTGGTTCCCTACTTGCCGGCACCGATGAGGCTCCAGGAGAAATCACTTTCGTTGGCGGCAAGCAATACAAGACTTATAGAGGTATGGGCTCCCTTGGAGCAATGCAGTCCAGAGGCGAAGCCCAGAGCTACTCCAAGGACCGCTACTTCCAAGACGATGTGCTTCGCGAGGACAAGCTTGTTCCAGAGGGCATCGAAGGTCAGGTGCCGTACAGAGGATCTGTAGCATCCGTAACCCACCAGCTAATTGGCGGACTCAGGGCCTCCATGGGATATGTTGGCGGAGGAACGATTCCTGAACTGCAGCAAAAAGGTAAGTTCGTTCGCATCACCGCAGCTGGACTCAAAGAGTCACACCCGCACGATGTTCAGATGACCATCGAAGCCCCCAACTACGGAACTCGCTAGGAGAAATCTTCATGTCCGAAATAGAAATCGGCAGAAACAAGCGCGCCAAGAGCGCCTATGCCTTTGATGACATCGCGATTGTTCCAACCAGAAGAACTCGCGACCCAAAGGATGTTTCAAC
>JBIIXH010000016.1:0-11139 GCA_044338475.1 Rhodoluna sp. | reverse complement strand
CTAAACCAGCGAATCTCGCCAGGCCTTATGCATTTTGGAGAACTTTCCAGTTCCAGAAATTAGGTTCTTAGGGGAATCATCCTCGATGATCCGGCCCTTCTCCATTACCAATACTCGATCTGCAATTGAAACTGTTGACAAGCGGTGAGCGATAATGATGGCTGTCCTGTCTGCAAGCAGCGTCTTTAATCCGTGCTGGACCATTCTCTCCGAAGGGATATCCAGCGAGCTGGTTGCCTCATCCAAGATCAAGACAGCTGGGTCAGCAATAAAGGCTCTGGCAAAAGATATGAGTTGGCGCTGCCCGGCACTTACCCGACCACCGCGTTTGTTCACATCCGTGGAGTATCCCTCGGGCAAGGCCAAAATGAACTCGTGAGCACCAACGGCCTTTGCCGCTTGTTCGATTTCTTCAGGGGTGGCATCTGGCTTTCCCAAAGCTATGTTGTCTGCCACCGAACCGGAGAACAGGTAAGACTCCTGGGTTACCATAACCACCGAGCGTCTTAGGTCTTTGGCGGAAAGCTCTCGAACGTCAATACCATCCAGAGTTAGCTCGCCTGAGGTTGGGTCATAGAATCTGGAAATCAACTTTGCGATCGTGGATTTACCTGCCCCGGTAGTTCCTACCAGTGCAATTGTTTGACCCGCCGGAACACTCAAGGAAAACTCTGGTATCACCTCTACGCCGTTTGAGTAGTGGAAACCGACTTTGTCAAAGTTAAGCTCACCCTTGGCGTTTGAAAGCGGGGTTGGTTTGGCAGCTTCTGGAACCGATGGTCGCTCCTCTAGAACACCAGAGATCTTCTCCAACGCGGAGTTAGCAGACTGGTAGGAGTTATAGAACATTGCCAGATCTTCCATCGGATCGTAGAACCTTCTTGCATACAAAATCGCTGCAATGAGAACACCGAGGCCCAAAGAGCCCTCTAGGACTCGAACACCACCCCAAAGCAAGATAACCGCAACTGAAATGTTTCCAATCATGATCAGCGCTGGATCGAAGATTCCAAAGAGTTGAATTACTTTAGCGTTGATGTGACGGTATTTCTCAACCAAAGTCTCATACTCACCCTGGTTTCTTTTCTCTTTGCGGAAAGCCTTCACTGCTCGGATGCCAGTCATAGTCTCTACAAAGTAGACAATCAACTTGGCGGAAGAGACCCTGGACTCTCGGAACATAAGTTTCGAATTGACCTGGAACCAGCGGGTTAAGAAATAAAGCGGAATCCAGCTAGCAAGAAGAATTAGAAAGCTAGGTAAATCAAGAAACACAAGGGCTGTGGCGGTGAAGACCATATACAAAATGCCAACGATCATCTCGTTGCCACCAGTGTCCAAAAGCTCCTTGATGGCATCTAGATCGCTGGTCTGACGAGAGATAACTCGCCCCGAGGTGTATTTCTCGTGAAACTCCAATGAAAGCTTCTGGGTATGAACAAAGATGCGCTGTCTAAGATCCAGCAAAACATCTTGGCTTAGCTTCGCGGCATACCTGAGAAACCAACTAATTAGGGAGGCGGTAGCAACAGCTGCAAAGAGGTAACCGCCAACCACCAAGAACAACGGTGTGGTGTCTGCTTTCAAAGCTGCCGGTAGCGCCCAGTCAATGCTGAGTGCGATAAGAAATGGCCCTGCCACTCGAAGCGCTTGAGACAAGATAACAATCAACAAGCTAACTAGTAGCCTGCCGCGAACGGGATAAATCAGTGAGAACAGAAGTTTCCGGGAGCGAAGCTTTACCTGCAGCGCCTCTTCCTTGCTCAGCTGGATTTTGTCCTCGCCTGCAACTCCTTGCATGCTCATTCGCTCACCTCAATTTGCTTTCCAGCAGCATCGAGAGAAGAAATCACATATCGATAGTGATCGTTCGAAACAAGTAGGTCGCTGTGTTTTCCAACCGCAACAATTTTGCCATCTTGCATCAAAGCGACTCTGTCAGCGAGCTGAACAGTTGAAGGCCGGTGAGCAACAATCAGCGCGGTTGTTTTCTTCAATACTTTTCGAAGGGCAGCTTCAACAAGTGCTTCGGTGTCAACATCTAAAGCAGAAAGTGGATCGTCTAGGACCAAGATTGCAGGCTTTGCGGCAACCGCTCTTGCAAGGGCAAGCCGTTGGCGCTGACCACCCGACAGCGAAAGCCCCTCTTCACCAATTTTGGTATCGAGGCCCTGCGGAAGCTCGTAAACAAACTCAGCCTGGGCGATAGAAAGTGCTTCAGCAAGTTCTTCTTCGGTGGAGTCAGGTCTTCCAAGTAATACGTTGTCTCTAACCGATGCCGAGAACAAAGTGGCGTCTTCGAAGGCCATCGCGATATGTGAACGAAGCTCGACACGGGTCAGCGATCTGATGTCAACACCATCAAGCTCAATAGACCCGGAGGAAACCTCATAGAGCCTGGTGGTCAGTGCGGTTAGTGTGCTCTTCCCGCAGCCGGTGATTCCAATCAGCGCAACCGATTCTCCTGGTTCCAAAACCAAATCAACACCGCGAAGTATGTCTGGTTGGTCCGCTTTGCTATCTGGGTAACGGAAGTGGACACCCTTGAACTCCAATCGACCCTTGGGTGCATCAATGGTTCTTGGGGCCTCAGGGTCTTTGATTAGAACAGGCTCGTCGATAACCTCAAAAAAGCGTTGAATGGCAGTTTTCGCATCGAGGGTCATGGAAAGTAAGAATCCAATCGACTCGGTTGGCCAGCGCAACACTGTTGCGGTGGCAAAGAAAGCCACGAGGCCACCCACGGTGAAACTTCCTTCGGCAACTAGAAAAACTCCGACCAACATGGAAGCAGCCACTGCAGTTTCAGGAATCAGCAGCAGATATACCCAGATGTTGGCAATCAATCCAGCTTTCTTTAGCTCGGTTGATCTTAGGTCCCTCGCTTCAGCTGCGAACTTACGAGCTGCATGGTCGCCGCGACCAAATGCTTTTAGAACTCTAATTCCATGAACTGACTCTTCAACGGAGGTCGCTAAGTCACCTGCTTGGTCTTGAGAGAGTCTGGCGATTTTTCCATACTTTGCTTCGAAGCGATAACCCTGAATCCAAATCGGGATAGAGATTAGGAAGAAGATAAGTCCTAGTAGCCAGTGAAAGGTAAACAAGATTGCAAGGCCCACCACAATTGTTAGCGCATTCGCAAAAAGTAAAACAACACCAAAAGATAGCCAGCGGCGAATGAGGCTGAGATCTTGGGTCGCTCTCGAGAGTAGCTGTCCGGATGGCCAGCGGTCATGAAAGCTAACTGGAAGATCTTGCAGTTTCTGGTAAAGAGTGGAGCGCAATCCAGCTTCAACAAAAGTTCCTGGAGTTAGGACGAGCCATCTTCGAAGTAACACCATGGCCGCTTCCAAGGTTCCCATCAAGAAAACCAGAAAGACAAAGAGGTAAAGAGTGTCTAGTGAACCCGAGCCATCAAGGCTGTCAAATAATGAGCGCAGAAACTGAGGAATTGCGAGGGCAAATAGGCTCGCTGCCACGGCAGCAAAGATGCCCAGAATGATTCTGGGTAGGGCCTTTTTCGCGTAGGGGAAAATTCGCAACAGGGTCGCGATTGTCTTGTCTTGCTTCATAAATCCTCGGTACTAACATGCCTTTTGAGGCAGCCTTATAGGCTACCACCCTAAACACAAGCTAGCCCTCAGCTAGTGGAAAAAGTGACGCTCTCCGGTGAAATACATCGTTATTCCAGCATCCGTTGCTGCGCGAATGACGTCTTCATCTTTCACAGAGCCACCTGGTTGAACAACTGCCTTTACTCCCGCTCTAGTCAGAACTTCGAGTCCATCGGCGAATGGGAAGAAGGCGTCACTGGCCGCCACCGAGCCCTTTACTCGGCTGCCGGCCCGAGACACCGCTAGCTCGCAGGAGTCGAGCCTGTTTACTTGACCCATTCCAATGCCAACCGATGCTCCATCCTGAGCAAGCAAAATCGCATTAGATTTCACTGACCTAACCGCACGCCAAGCGAATTCCAAATCCGCACGCGTTTGTGGATCAGCCTTCAGGCCCGAAACTAAAGTCCAATTCTTGTCAGAAAAGTTTTTGAAGCTGTCAGATTCCTGGACTAGAAAGCCACCAGAGATTTGCTTGAGCTCGTGAGCTGGCACACTGTAGCTTGCAGGTAACTGGAGAACTCTGAGGTTTTTCTTAGTGAGCAAAAGCGTCAAAGCTTCCGTATCGTAACCAGGAGCAACAATTACCTCAGTGAAGATTTCAGCAACCTGCGTTGCCATTTTCAAGGTCACGATGCGGTTTGACGCAATCACTCCCCCGAAGGCTGAAACAGAATCACAGAAATGAGCTTTAGCGTGAGCGTCGGCAATGGCATCATCAGAAGCGGCAGAACCAATCGCAATTCCGCACGGGTTAGCGTGTTTGATAATTGCAACTGCTGGCTCACTAAAGTCAAAGGCGGCACGAACGGCAGCATCGGCATCAACGTAGTTGTTGTATGACATTTCCTTGCCACCGAATTGCTTGGCCTGCGCAATACCCAATGACTTATCTAATCCCTCGGTCTTGTAAAGGGCAGCTGCCTGGTGAGAGTTTTCACCGTAGCGAAGAACATTTGAAAGAGTTGCTTTCACATTTAACTGCGGCGCGAAGCCGGGGTTCTTGCTTAGATCTTGCTCTTGAGACGAGGCGTCAGATTTCCAGACATCATCGAGTGAGCTTGCCATCCAGTTAGAAACAGCGGTGTCGTATTTGGCTGTGTGCGAGAAAGCTTGCAGAGCCAGAGCCTTTCGCTGGTTCAGGGTGGTTCCGCCAGACTGAAGCGCGCTGATTATGTCCTTGTAGCTATTTGGATCAACGGCAACCGCGACGTTAGCGTGATTCTTGGCAGCGGCTCGCACCATGGCAGGGCCACCGATATCAATTTGGTCAATGGCCGATTCACCGCTTGCTCCACTTGCGATGGCTTCAACGAAGGGATACAAATTCACGACCAGTAGCTGAAATGGACTAACTCCCAGTTTTTCCAGCTCACTGCGGTGACCGGTCAGCCGAAGATCTGCCAGTAATCCGGCATGGATTGCTGGATGCAATGTCTTCACTCGCCCATCTAGAGTTTCTTGAAAACCAGTGACAGCTGAAACTTCAGTAACCGAAATTTTGGCAGCTGCTATTGTTTTCGCGGTAGATCCAGTTGACACAATCTCAACACCAGCTTGGCTAAGTGCCGTGGCCAGCTCCACTAAACCGGTCTTGTCAGAAACCGAGATTAGGGCCCGCTTTATTGGCACCTTGTCAAAGTGAACGTAATCTGCTGCTGTGTATTTGTTGTCCATTGTCTAGACCGCTTCACTTGGCTCTAGTTGCTTGACTGCTAGAGACCTTACGGTGTCCACGAGAAGCTTGTGCTCGATTAGCTTGATTCGTTCGTGCAAGCTTTGCTCATCGTCGGCAGGAAGAATTGTTACGGCCTGCTGCGCCAACACAGGACCGCTATCAACACCCTCATCAACAATGTGTACGGTGGCACCAGTTTCCCTAGCCCCAGCTGCCAATGCATCACGGACCGCGTGGGCACCTGGAAAACTTGGTAGCAACGCAGGGTGAACGTTGATGATGCGCGGTGAGAACTTAGAAACGAATCGCTGTGGCAACACTTTCATAAACCCGGCAAGGATTATTAGATCTGGGTTGAAGTGAGAAATGTTTTCAGCAAGTTTCTCTGCCCATTCGTCTCGATTGGAGAAGTGCTTTTCTTCAACTACAAAAGTTGGAACTCCGAATAGGTCCGCATGATGTAATCCGCTGGCGGGTTTATCCGAACCAACGGCTAAAACGCGAGCTGGAAATAATGGGTTCTTGGTCGCATCCAATAGCGCCCGAAGGTTGGAGCCTGATCCAGAGATCAAAACAACAACGGAGAGCATGGGGTTAGCTTACCTTTTAGCCTTTGCTGGCTTGTCCGCTACTGGCCTTGCACTGTAGAAAGCAGCGAGGGTGGCCACAACCCCAACCTCGACAAATACCACCAGTGCTAGGAGCCAAGGCGATACCCCGACTTGGACCAGTCTTCCTGGGCCGGCACTTCCAGATGCGATTGTTGCCAAAAGTGCCATTTGTAGTGAGGTAACTAGGGCAATTGAAAGCCCCAGTGAGATTGCTGCGGTCCAAGCTGTTGCGAATTCAAATCTGATTTCATCAGCAGATTTTCTAATGGCAAGAGTTGCTATGAATGCTGCCAGCAAGACAACCACAATGGAAATCATTCCAAACTCGAGCCCTCCGACCGGCAGGGCTCCTAGGACAGGAATGGTTGGAAGCGGACCAACTTGTGAACCAAGGGGTGAAATAAGTGACCCAGCTCCGATCGAAAAACCAACTCCAGTGAACCAGGCTGCTCCGAAGATAACTAGGTTCGGAATTAATGCGAGCTGGCCAATAGTTAAAACTACTGCTCCTAAAATGCTCACTTGGACGCTCTCGTAAAGTCTCGTGATGTCAATCCAGCTGATTGCAATTAGCACAGCAAGCGTGAAAGCGGAAACCGCAAGAAGCATCACAGTAATGGCGGTTCCTGCTCTGAATGCCGGGCCCATGATTGATCTGATACTCCAGTGAAGCTTTAGTCGAAGAGAATTCAGTGCTCCACGGATTCGATCTCGCTCGGGTGATTGATCCAAGACATCACCTTCGAAAATTTCGTCTGGCTGCCCAAAAACAGATCCGAGGATTTGGAAAGTCAAAAACAAGATTGTCGGGAAGAAAACGCCTTGCCAAGCAACGGGGTAAATTGCGCTGTCGTAAGCTGCAGTGCTGATTCCAAGTGCTGCTACTCCGTAAACCAATGACCCGCCGAGCCAACCTGGCCACAGTGATCGAGCTGCCAAGAACCTCTTACCGGCATTGTAAAAAGATCGAGCCAACCAGATTGTCATGCCAAGTGGTACCAACGTCACAACAAATGCTGGAACAAGTAGTCCGAGGATTTCCCCTTCTGGAACCACCAGCCCGGTTCCGTGAGAAAGCAACCAAAAATCAGCTGCTGCACGGAATGCAACTAACCAATCAACGTCGGGATTGTTTTCTAGAAGCCAGACCAAGCTAAGTGGAACAAGGACAACCCCCAGGCTGACCGCCACCAATATGGCCGCTTCTATAGCTGCAATAAAGAAGGTTTGTCTTTTATTCACGGCTTGCTAAGACTCTAAAGAGAGCTAATTACCTCGCGCATTAGCGCGGCAGTTTCGCTAGGAGTTTTACCGACTTTTACGCCCACTGCTTCGAAGGCTTCTTTTTTAGCTTGCGCGGTTCCCGCTGAACCGGAAACAATTGCTCCGGCGTGACCCATTGTCTTGCCTTCAGGAGCAGTAAATCCAGCCACGTAGGCAACTACCGGTTTAGTCACATTGTGCTTAATGTATTCGGCAGCCTTCTCTTCTGAGTCGCCCCCGATTTCACCAATCAAAACAATTGCCTTGGTTTCTGGATCGTTTTGGAAAGCCTCTAGAGCGTCAATGTGAGTTGTTCCAATTACTGGATCGCCACCGATACCAATAGCAGTTGACATTCCAATGTCTCTTAGTTCGAACATCATTTGGTAGGTAAGCGTTCCAGACTTGGATACCAAACCAATTGGACCACTGCCTGTGATGTCTGAAGGTGTGATTCCGGCGTTAGATTTTTCTGGGCTAATAATGCCTGGGCAGTTTGGCCCAATCATTCGGGTCTTCTTGCCCATCGCTACGTTGTGGGCCCAAGCCTCGGCAGAGTCATGAACCGGGATTCCCTCGGTAATGACAACAGCTAGTCCAATCTGAGCATCGATTGCTTCAAACATTGCAGCTTTTGCAAAGGCAGGGGGCACGAATATAACGCTGACGTTTGCGCCGGTTTCTTTCATGGCCTCGGCGACAGTTCCAAAAACTGGAAGTGACTTACCGTCAACATCAACGCTCTCGCCAGCCTTGCGGGGGTTAACTCCACCAACAATGTTTGAGCCACCAGCTAGCATTCTGCGGGTGTGCTTCATACCCTCAGATCCAGTCATTCCCTGGACGATGATCTTTGAGTTCTCGTTTAGAAAAATTGCCATCTAAATTCTTACTTTCCCTTACTTGCTAGCTAGCTCAGCTGCCTTGTCGGCGGCCTCGTCCATGGTTTCAACTACTGTGACAAGCGGGTGGTTCGCACCCGCCAAAATCTTTCTTCCCTCATTTACGTTGTTGCCATCGAGGCGAACAACTAGTGGCTTGGAAGCTTTGGAACCAAGCTTTTCTAGGGCTCCAACGATTCCATTAGCAACCGCGTCACAGGCGGTGATTCCACCGAATACGTTCACAAAAACACTCTTTACCTGCGGGTCATTCAAGATGACATCCAGGCCAGCAGCCATTACCTCGGCTGAAGCTCCACCTCCTATGTCCAGGAAGTTAGCTGGCTTGACCCCGCCGTGGCGAGCTCCCGCGTAGGCAACGACGTCCAGTGTCGACATAACAAGTCCGGCACCGTTTCCGATGATTCCAACTTCCCCATCCAATTTGACGTAGTTCAGATCCATTGACTTAGCTTTGGCTTCAAGTGGATCCAGCTCGTCTCGCTCCAGCTCTTCACGCTCGTGACGGAATTCAGCGTTATCGTCCAAAGTGACCTTACCGTCAAGGGCAATGATCTGACCGTCTTCTGAAAGAACCAGTGGGTTTACTTCAACTAAAGTTGTGTCTTCTTTTTTGAATACTTCGTAGAGCTTTACAAACACCGGAGCCACCTTGGCGGCAAGCTCATCATCAAACCCGCCCAGCTTGGCAATCTCCAGTGCCTTCGCAAGATCAATTCCCCGAACGGCGTCAATTGGAACCTTGGCGAGCGCCTCTGGTCTTTCCTCGGCTAGCTGTTCAATATCCATTCCACCTTCGACAGAGCAAAGAGCTAGGAAGGTTCTATTTGAACGGTCAAGTAACACTGAGAAGTAAAATTCTTTGGCAATTTTTGCACCTTCGGCAATCATTACCCTTTTGACAATGTGACCTTTGATGTCGAGTCCAAGGATCTTTTCCGCTGCCTGCTTGGCCTCTTCTGGTGAGTGAGCTACCTTTACCCCGCCAGCTTTGCCACGACCACCAATCTTTACCTGAGCCTTCACAACAACAGTTCCGCCAATTTGCTCGGCTGCTTTCTGGGCTTGCTCTGGGGTGTCTGCGATAAGTCCCTTTAGAACAGGAACCTGATACTTTTCGAAAATATCGCGCGCTTGATACTCAAATAAATCCAACTTAGAACTCTTTTCAGATTGATCAAATGGCTAGTAGCCCAAACCCCAAGTTTAGAGCTTTTCGATGGGAGCTATCTTAACCACCAGTGATTTGGTGGCTCCCGAATCAAAGTTGACCTGCGCCACCTGCCTGGCACCCTCGCCACGAAGTTCAGTGACAACCCCTTGACCGTAATCGGAGTGTTGGATGCGGTCCCCAACTGATAGCTGCAAATCTCCATTGTCGCGAACCTCTTTTATGGCACCTGATATCTCAGTTCTAGCCTTGGGTGGTGTAGCAGTTGGTGCCATACCTCGATATCCGCCAGTTATTGTTCCCGCCGAGGCTCTTGTGGCCCCTTCCGATTGAATGAGCTCGATAGGTATGTCCGCGAGGAAGCTACTTGGCAAGAATGCTGTAGTTGAACCAAACAGCGTTCTCTGCAAAGCGGAGCTTAGGTAAAGCTTCTGCTTGGCGCGAGTCATACCCACATATAAAAGTCTTCTTTCTTCGGCAACTCCCCCCGGTTCATCAAAGGAGCGAACATGGGGCAAGGTTCCCTGCTCCAGTCCGACCAGGAAGATAACCTCATACTCCAAGCCTTTGGCGGTATGCAGAGTCATCAGGGAAATGCTTCCCGAGTCATCGTCAATCTCGTCAGCTGCGGCAGCGAGTGCGATGTCTGCTAAATACTCAGCAATTGTTGCCTCTGGATACTGCCTCTGATACTCAGAGACCTGACCAATCAGAGCGTCGAGGTTATCAAGTCTCGCCTCGTCCTGAGGATCCCGACTGTCTTCCAAATTTGCACGGTAGCCAGAAAGATTAAGTGCGGCGGATAGAACCTCCGCGATTTTAGCCTCAACGCTCATCGCGTCCAAATCATTTAGCAACTTGGAAAAACTGTTGAGTGCAGCTGTAAGCTTTGGACCCAAAGAAAGTGAGTCGGTTTTCAAAAGCGCCTGGCGGAATGAGCTCTCATCACGTCTTGCGAGCTCTGCTATTTTGAGTTCAGTTTTTTCACCAATTCCCCGTGATGGCTCATTGAGGATTCTTCTAATTGCTTCATCATTTCTTGGGTTAGCAACAGCGGTCAGATATGCAAGCGCGTCTTTGATTTCTTTGCGCTCGTAGAACTTGAGTCCTCCAATAACCATGTATGGCACTCGCTGGCTCTTGAGCTCGGCTTCCAGGGACGGCGAAAGCGCGTTGGTTCTATACAAAACCGCCATGTCTCGGTAAGCAGTGCCTGCCTTGCGCATGATCTGGATTTGATCAACGATGTATGCAGCTTCGCCCCGCTCGTCTAAACCCGTGAAAGAGACAATCTTCTCGCCATCGCCGGCATCGCTCCACAGGTTCTTTTCTGGACGGTCAAAGTTTCTTGAAATCACGGCATTTGCAGCAGAAAGAATATTTTGAGTGGACCGGTAATTTTGCTCTAGCAAAATGGTTCTTGAGCCAGGGAAATCCTTGGCAAACTCAGCAATGTTTCTCATGTCAGCACCGCGGAAGGCATAGATTGACTGGTCCGAGTCACCCACCACGGTGATTGCTGATGGGCCAGCAAGCTCACCAGTATTTGGGTCGGGCTCGTTATGGATGTCTGATATTGGCTTGGTCAGCTCGCGAATAAGCGAATACTGAGCGTGGTTGGTGTCTTGATACTCGTCGACCAGGATGTGACGAAAGCGTCTTTGGTATTGAGCTGCGATGTCTGGAAAGGAACGAAATAAGTAAACCGTTTCAGCAAGGAGATCATCGAAGTCAAAGGCGTTGTTTTTACGAAGAGCTGCCTGGTATTGCGTGAAAATTTCGGCAATGGCTCGATCTTTAGGGTTTGAAGAGTCAATCAGAGAATAGAAGTCCTCGGCGTCTTTGAGCTCATTTTTAGCATTTGAAATTCTTGCCGCAACGGTTTGTGGCTTGAGCC
>JBIIXH010000117.1:0-2774 GCA_044338475.1 Rhodoluna sp. | reverse complement strand
TTTCAAGCGACGGCTGTAGCGGTATCTGGAACTAATCAGTATCCAGTTGGCTTTGCTTGCCGGATAGAAGATTTTCCGTCGAGCGAGGACCAAAACTGCCTTGATACGCCGAAGTACTCCGAGGGCAGCTGGGGATATTTTGTTTTCACAAAGGAGTCCGGCTGGCAAGTGAGTCAGGTTGGGTCTGCTACCAGGAATGCAGAATGTGGAACGGCGGAGGGTTGGCTATTCATTGGTCCTGGTCAACAAGATGCTGGATTGCTGCCCAACCCAATTCCAGAAGTAACTTCTTGTGATGGCTAAGCGAATCACCGCTAGCGCTGCGAGCCCCATAAGTTGGTGGCTTCTTGCAATATCGATGGCTTTTGTTGCGGGCGTGAGCCAAAGTGCAGTTACTCAAATTCTCATCTGCGCTGGGGCTTTGCTTACAATCTTGTTGTTTCGAGAAGAAGCTCCTTGGTCAATGTCTGTTAAGTTCTATCTTTTTCTTGCAGGCTTTGTAGTTGTTGCGAGAGTGCTGTTTCGAATTGTTTTCAACATTCAAGACCCTCAAGAATCAACCGCCCTTGACTTACCAGGATTCTCGATCAACCTTGGTTTTGGGCCAGCGGTAGAGCTATTCGGTGCAGTTAGCCACGAAGCGCTCTTGGGTGGAGCTACCGACGGCCTTAGGTTGGCGGCGATTATTCTCTCCATCGGAATGGCAAGCTCTTTGGCGAATCCAAGGACGCTACTGAAATCAACACCCAGTGCGCTGTACGAGATTGCCAGTGCTATTTCAGTAGCAATAAACCTTGCCCCTCAAATGATTTCAAGCCTGCAAAGAGTTCGAAAAGCTAGGTCCCTGCGCGGCCGAAGCAAAGGACTTGGCTCAATGGCCGGAACAGTGATACCTGTCTTGGAAGACGCCATTGACTCCTCTTTAGCTTTAGCTGCCAGCATGGACTCGCGGGGCTTTGGACGAAGGGGGAATTTATCGAAGTCGCTTGTTTTGGGAGCAAGACTTAGCTCCTTGATGGCAGTTGGCTTCTTGGCTGTTGGCAGCTTTACTCTGCTAGTTGGTCAAACTGAAAGTCTTGGTGCATTGCTAATTGGAATTGGATTGATTTCAAGCTTTATGACCGTTCGCATCAATTCCAAGGCTCAGATCAGAACCAGGTTTGAAAAAGTTAAGTTTCGCGTCTTTGACGCGGTGCTTTTGGCAGCCTCGGGTGCATTGCTGCTTTCAGCAGTCATTGGGGGTCTCGCGTGATCTCCCTCAAGGATGTGAGCTTTGGATACGCAGGCACTGAGCGGCCAGCTTTGTCCAGAGTGAACGTAGAGTTTCGTCCCGGAGAGTTCTCGCTGGTTTGTGGAGCAACGGGAAGCGGTAAGTCCACACTGCTTCGAATACTCAATGGCCTTGCCCCGCACTTCACTGGAGGATCTCTTTCTGGGTCTTTAGTAATCGACGGTAGGGATGTCACAGGCTCCAAACCCCACGAACTTGCTTCCAAGGTGGGCTTTGTCAATCAACAGCCAGAGTCGTCTTTTGTTTCAGACACCGTAAAACAAGAGTTGGTTTACGGAATGGAACAGCTTGGATTTGATCGCGAAGTGATGGCGGAAGCGCTTATCCGTGTTGCCAAGCTTCTAGAGATCGAAGACTTGATTGATCGACCTCTCGGGTGGTTGTCGGGAGGGCAGCAACAAAGAGTGGCTATTGCCTCCGCGTTAGCAGCTGGGCAGAAAATTCTTTTACTCGACGAACCCACTTCGGCTCTTGATCCGACGGCAGCTGCAGAAATAGTTGGTGTGCTGAAGTCGTTAGCTCATGATCACGGCATAACTGTGATTCTCGTAGAGCACAGAATCGAACGGGTCATTGAACTTGTGGACTCGGTGGTTATCGTTGCAAATGATGGGCTGGTAACCAAAGGCGGTTACGAGCAATTTGAGAACTACCACCTGGTTCCACCGGTGATTGGGCTTTCAACGCTTTTTTCTTGGCAACCCGTAACCGTGAGTGTTGCTGCTGCAAAAACCAAGTGGGAACAAAGCCCAGCTCCTTGGAAGCCCTTGGTAAATGACCACCTTGGACAAGAAGTTGCCATGGAAGTTTCCAATCTCTGCGTGAACTACGACGGCGTCGCCGCAGTATCTGATGTTTCTTTTCGGGTTCACAAAGGTGAAGTTGTTGCTCTGATGGGGAGAAACGGTTCTGGAAAATCCTCTGCTCTTTGGGCAATTCAAGGCGGCGGCAAAAGAGCCTCTGGTTTAGTGCAAACACAGTTTGGAGACCCAAAATCGCTATCGGGTGGGGAAAGACTCTGTGTGCTAACTCTTGTTCCACAAAAAGCAGCGGACTTGCTTTTTCTAAACTCGTTAGCCGATGAACTAGCTGAGTCTGATAAGTTCGCGCATCTAAGCGACTCTGGAACCTCAAAAATCTTTGAGTCGCTAACAGGAAGACTCGATCCTAAGATTCACCCGCGTGATTTATCTGCTGGTCAGCAGTTGGCTTTAGTCCTAGCGCTTCAGTTAGTAAAGGGCGCGGGTATCTTGCTTCTGGATGAGCCCACTCGAGGCTTGGATTACGCTGCCAAGAGATCTCTTGCTAAACAAATTAGAAGCCTACGCAAAGAAGGAAAGTCGGTACTTGTCGCTTCGCACGACGTGGAATTTGTGGCCTTGGTTGCCGACCGAGTATTGCAGCTGGAGAGTGGAA
Organism: Rhodoluna sp.; assembly: GCA_044338475.1. GTDB lineage: Bacteria > Actinomycetota > Actinomycetes > Actinomycetales > Microbacteriaceae > Rhodoluna. Next base: position 67 of record JBIIXH010000117.1, on the reverse strand, counting down.
AGCTGGTTTCAGACGAACCAGCCGCTTCTGCTCTGGGCTTTGGTTCATCCCTTTCAACTCAAATTAG
>JBIIXH010000115.1:0-2803 GCA_044338475.1 Rhodoluna sp. | reverse complement strand
CTGAAGAACTTTTGGAAGCAACCGAACATGTGATGCGGCGCATCACAGCTTTGGTAGAGCAGCTTAGAGGCGAGAAGGCTCCAGCAACGCTTTGGGATCCGGTTGCGATGGGTCAAACCGTTACTGGAAACTTCATGAAAGCAGCAAAGAAGGCCGGCTCCAATTGAGCAAGATAGCCGTTATTGGTGCAGGTAGCTGGGGAACAACGTTTTCTAAAGTCCTAGCCGATGGCGGCTCTGATGTGATGCTGTGGTCCAGAAGAGCTGAGCTTGCCGACGAAATTAACTCTTCGCACCGAAACGGTGACTACCTACCGGGAGTAAACCTGCCACTGAACATTCTGGCTTCAACTGATGTTGAAGAAGTTCTAGCTGGTGCCACTCAGGTTTACATCTCTGTTCCATCTCAAACCCTTCGAGCAAACCTAGAGCAGTGGGGCGCGTTCATCCCAGCTGATGCCATTGTGGTTTCGCTAATGAAAGGCGTGGAGCAAAAAACCGGTCTTCGAATGAGCCAGGTTATCGCGCAGCACGGGATTAGCGAAGATCGCGTAGTTGTGGTTTCAGGTCCAAACCTTGCTTTAGAAATTGCTGATGAGCAGCCTGCAGCATCGGTTGCTGCATCCAGCTCCCAAGAAGCGGCTATGGCGGTAGCTAAAGCAGCTTCTAATTCTTACTTCACTACCTTTACTAATAACGATGTCGTCGGAACTGAGTTTGGTGGCATCTTGAAGAATCTGATTGCAGTGGCCATTGGAATCGTAAACGGTGTTGGCTATGGGCAGAACACCAAGGCGTCGATTATGACGCGTGGGCTTTCCGAAATCTCTCGCTTTGCTGAAGCCTTTGGGGCTAAACCAGAGACCATGGTTGGACTTGCCGGTCTCGGAGACCTAATTGCTACCAGCGAGTCACCGCTATCTAGAAACCACAAGGCTGGAGAAATGCTCGGTAAGGGCTATTCCAAAAAGGAAGTGCTAGCCAGGCTTTCACAAACCGCAGAAGCTTTGGTTTCGGTTTCGACTGTTTTGGAGTTGGCACGGGCAAAAAACATCTCGATGCCTATTGTCGAGCAGGTTGAGCTGGTTATTGAAGGAAAGATGAGTCCAAAGGACATCGCACCGCACCTAACCCACATGAGCGACACCCCACAGGGAGAATAGAAGCATGGGAAGAATTCGCGTTGCTGTGCTGTTTGGCGGCAAGTCAAACGAGCATTCGATTTCGGTAGCAACCGCATCGGGTGTGCTGGGCGCAATTGATTCTTCTAAGTACGATGTTGTCCCAGTTGGGATCACTCAAGCCGGCGTCTTTGTTCCCTTTTCTGGTGATCCGGAATCGCTAAGCCTTGCTCATGGACTCAAAACAATTGAGCATGAAGGCTCGACAATCCGTTTTGCCATGGATGGCTCACGCGAGCTATTTGAAACAGATCCAAATGGAACAGAAAAATCCCTTGGGGTTATTGATGTCGTGATGCCACTTCTGCATGGACCCTATGGCGAAGATGGCACCATGCAGGGATACCTGGAGCTGGTTGGCGTTCCATATGTCGGAAACGGCGTTTTGGGATCCGCTGCTGCGATGGACAAAGAGTTCAGCAAAGCCCTATTCAAAGCAGCTGGTATACCAAGCCCTGATTATGCGGTTGTTACAAAATCAGACATGCTCAACAATCCCGAGTCAGCCCTTGCGCGAATTAAAGACTTAGGCAAACTGCCGTTTTTTGTGAAGCCCGCAAGATCTGGATCTTCTGTTGGAATTACAAAAGTCAGCTCGCTGGCAGAAGTTCCCGCAGCTCTCGAGGAAGCGTTCAAGCACGACGACAAGGTAGTTATTGAAGTTGGCGCTGTCGGTCGCGAAATCGAGTGCGGTGTGTTGGATTCCCTAGATGCCGGAGCACTCAGGGTCTCTGTGGCAGGTGAAATCACGGTGCGCGGTCGTGAGTTTTATGACTTTGAGGCCAAGTATGTCGACAGCGATGCAGCCACCCTTATTTGTCCAGCAGATATCACATCAGATGAACTAGCCAAGATGCAACAAATGGCAAGAAAAGCTTTCAAGGCTTTGGGTTGCAAGGGATTAGCTCGTGTGGACTTCTTCTTGACCGACAAAGGCTTTATGGTCAATGAAATTAACACCATGCCAGGCTTTACTTCCATTTCCATGTTTCCAAGATGCTGGCAGGAATCAGGGCTTAGTTACCCTGATCTAATTGATGAGCTGATTTCATTGGCTCTAGCCGACAGCTAGTTCTAGTACTTCCAAATCCCAAAGCTAATTTGAGCGCAATGGTAAATTGAGCAAGTGAAAGAGCAAATCCCGCCCATTTTGCGACCTGATAATGTCGCCCCAGTTTCGCTAAAAGACTTTGCTTCTCATTTCGACCTTGAAAGTCCCATCGCAGATGCAGCTTTGACTGGCATCAGCATGAACACAAATGACCTACGCCCAGGGGATTTATTTGTTGCCATGCCGGGTAAGAAAACCCATGGTGCGCAGTTTATCGAAAAGGCGATCTCTCTTGGCGCTGCCGCGGTAGCAACCGATAGCGCAGGCCTTGCACACACTAAAGGAATTAGCGTTCCGGTGGTTACGGTTGAGAACCCCAGGAAGCGCCTTGGGGACTTAGCGGCATTTGTTTACGGCAACCTACCCGGCAAAATGCCAAAGCTATTTGGCACTACCGGCACCAACGGTAAAACCTCCACCACATATCTTTTGGAAGCTATTCTTCGCCAGCTTGGTGAGGTAACTGGACTCACCTCTACCGCAGAGCGTCACATCGCTGGCGAAACAATCGT
>JBIIXH010000015.1:0-11429 GCA_044338475.1 Rhodoluna sp. | reverse complement strand
GCAAAGGACATCGACAGGTTATTTGTTGTTGCTAGAAAGCTCTCTGGTCCAAAACAAGAGGGTGTATTTCGTCAGGAGCTCACGCTAGTTGAGGCCCTCGATGAGGTAACTAGCGAGAGCCTCGAGTTATTGTCTGAGTTTTCCCCCACCACTCTTGGTAGATTGCGCGATGCCGCGACCCTGTTTAGAAACCTCAGGTCGGCAACCGCCTTGCCGCTAGCTGATTTTGTCAGGGTGGTAGCTGAAGAGCTATGGCTAGATATTGAACTTAGAGCCAATCCCAAGCTTAAGAACCCCCTTGCCCAAATGGAGTCTTTCTATGAAACCGTGGCAAGTTTTGGAACTGCAAGTGCAGGCTCTCAGCTAGGACCATTTTTGAACTGGTTGGATTACGCCTCGAAGAAGGAACGGTTCGAGCTACCAAAATCAAACCCAACCGCTGGAGTAGTGCAAGTTCTTACCGTGCACGCAGCCAAGGGCTTGGAATGGGACTACGTGGCGGTTCCAAACTTGGTTGAAGATGATTTTCCAAGCAAGCCAAGATCTGTTTCCGGCTGGCTCTCTGGAGCGGAGCTTCCTTATCCCTTGCGCGGTGATGCAAGATCTCTTCCGGTGTTTGCATACGAGGCAACTAGAACACAGCCAGAAATCAAAGCTGCCAAAGAACAGTTCCGCGCAGACAACAAAGAGCATCAGCTACGCGAGGAGTATCGACTAATTTATGTTGCTATCACCAGGACAATGCAGGCTTTATTGCTCACTGGCTCTTACTGGAAACCGGGTAACTCAAACTCCAGAAAGCCATCTCGTTTCCTTGAGCAACTAGCCGGCGAAGGCTTTGAGTTCCCAGAAGCAATTAGCCAAGATAACCCACTTGATCTTTCACCAAAAACAGCTAGCTGGCCACTTGACCCAGTGGGCGAAAACTACGCTGCAACTTTGAGCGACGCTGCAAAGAAAGTTATACAAGCAAGTTCCGATCTTGAACACGGATCAAATAACTCAAGTAAAGGAAACATTCAGGAGGAAATCGATCTGCTGCTCAAGGAGCAAGATGATCGCATAGCTCGCTTGTCGGTAGTGGACCTGCCAGTTCGCATCCCAGCTTCAAGGTTCAAAGAGTTTGTCAAAGACGTTGACGCAATGGCTGCAAAATATCTGAGGCCAACTCCCGCAAAGCCATATCGAGCCACCCGAACCGGAACCCTGTTTCACTCCTGGGTCGAAGAATTTTTAGTATCCGAGATTGACCAACCAAGCTCCGAATCGGTTCAAGACCTTACAGAGATATTCAAGAGTTCACGCTTTGCTAACCTCAAGGATTCCGAGATTGAATTAGAAATCAACCTAACTCACGGAGTGAATACCTTTGTTTGCAAGCTCGATGCGGTATTCCATACCGAGGGAAGATACGAAATTGTTGACTGGAAGACCGGTAGGCCTCCCGAATCCAAAGAGCAAGAGCGGGAAATGATTTTGCAGTTAGCCCTTTACCGATTTGCATACTCAAAGCTTCGTGGCATTCCGATTCAGCAGATTGATGTGTGTTTTTACTTTGTGGCGGACAACACAGAACTTAGACCAGAGGTTGTACCCAGCCCTGAGCAGCTGATGAAGTTGTGGGGAAAGCTTTTTAGCTAAAAAAGCTCGTCGTTTTTGACTGGGTTAGTTGCAGCTTCCTCAGCTCGTCTTTGCTGAGCTAGTTCAGTGGCCAGGGGAGCGGCGGTAATTCTCTCGGCTTTTCCAGATTCGACTTCTTCGGTCAGAACTAGAAGCATTCCAACTGCATCTTCGATGATTTCCTGGCTGCCTTGTGAGTATCCATGCAGCAACCATCTTGCTAGTTCCAGTTCGGAATACAAAAGCGCTCTAGTCCACAAGTTGACATCAGCACCGGGTCTTGCTTCGAAATATCTTGCAATTAGGTTTCTAGCTAGGTCGGTTGTGGCTCCACCCAAGACCCAAGCTAGGTCTTCGGCTGGATCAGAAATGCGAAGTCCGCTCCAATGCAAAACTCCAGAAACTTTGCCATCGAGTTCCAAAACGCTGTGTCCATTTATTGCTCCATGAACAACGGTCGGCTGGTAGCGGAACATGCTGGAATCTTCCAGAGCTGTTTCCCAACGCTGTAACAGAATCGGTGGAACTTTTCCAGTTTGGGCAGCACGGTCAAGTTCCATGACGCGATACTTCAGGTTTTCGTGTGGGTCTAATTCAGGAAAGCCAGATTTTTGAACCAGCTCTTTGGGAAGGTTGTGAATCGACGCAATTGCAAAGGCAATGCTTGCGGTCAATTCAGAAATTGGCTCTACTCGAGAAAGCTCAATTGAGTTTCCGTAAACAAAGTCAAAAACAAGAGCTCGTTGACCATCGGAGTCTTGGGTATCACCGACGAGTTGGCCAATTTGGAAAGGAAGGTTTAGACGCACCAGGGAAGAGAAGCACTTCAAGGCTCTAATCTCAGCTTCAAGCTCTGTGCCAGCAGTTGGGCTATTTGCCATACGAACAACGAAGTGTTCGCCGCTTTTCGCGGTCAGCAGGGCGGCGTCAAAAGCACCTGATTGCCCAGCGTCCAAGTGCTTTACTTGTGCGAAGTCAAACTGCGGAACTGCGTCTTTAGCCAGTGCCGCTAAAATCAAGGGTGATCTAGCCATAAATTTAGGTTAGACAACATTGCCCAATCTAATCAGTATCGCCACGCGAGGATAAAGTGACCGAAATCAAGCTTCCGCCGCTAGCTCGCTGGGCGCTTGATAGAGACTACTTATCTAGGTCGAGGCCAGAGCTCTTTGATGAGCTCTGGGCCATGGAATCAACCCGCGTGCTCGTAATGCACGAAGGCAAGGTGCTTCTTAGAGCTGGGGCCAGCACACCTGAGCTTTTATTGATGCCGGTTGATCAAGTTCCCACTGCGAATCTTCGGGTGTATCTGGGTAAGACCACAACAGCGACTTCGGCAGAGCCAGCAGGCTCTGCAGTCGTGCTTGCAATTGTTAATGAAAACTCGGCAACTAAGATCCAAGAGGACTCGGCTTCCTGGCACGGACTTCGAAGCCTTGGCTCTGATCTCTCCGATCGAGATGCAGGTTTATTCACTCAGGCTCTTGCATTAAATAATTGGCATCAGTCCAATCAGCACTGCCCAAAATGTGGAACTCCAACCGTGGTCGAACAAGGTGGTTGGGCCAGAAGATGCTTCAAAGACGACAACGAGATTTTTCCTCGCACCGACCCTGCGGTAATAGTTGCGATAACTGATCAAGACGATCGAATTCTTTTGGGTTCGCAAGGTACCTGGAAGGAAAATCAATGGTCGATCCTGGCTGGGTTTGTTGAAGCGGGAGAATCCCTAGAAGCAGCCGTCGTTCGCGAAATGAAAGAGGAGTGCGGACTAGATGTTTTTGACATTGAGTATCTTTACTCGCAGAGCTGGCCATTCCCACAGTCACTAATGCTTGGATTCACAGCAAAGGCAGACTCCAGCATTTCGCTTCTTCCAGATGGCGAAGAAATAGTGAAGCTGCGCTGGTTCTCCAGAGACGATATTGAAGCAGAAGCAAAGTCTTTATTGCTGCCCGGGGAGACGAGCATCTCAAGGTCTCTAATTGAACATTGGTACGGGTCAAGAATCGAATCAGCGACTGAAGAATCCAAAAATGGCCAACAGTAGCGCGGAACTAATTCTTGATGGTTTAGATCAAAACCAGAAAGTGGCCGCCCAGTCACTAGTTGGACCAACTGTTATCTTGGCTGGCGCAGGAACGGGAAAGACCAGAACCATTACCCACCGAATTGCTTATGGTCTTGCTACCGGGCACTTTGCCGCCAATCGAGTGCTAGCTCTGACTTACACAAATCGCGCGGCTGGTGAGTTGCGAGCACGGCTTCGTCAGCTTGGAGTTGGGGCGGTTTCGGTAAGAACTTTTCACGCCGCCGCGCTTTCGCAGTTGGAATACTTTTGGCCACAACTAGTTGGTGTTCCAGCACCTTCGATTCTTGATTCCAAAGCGAAACTCATTGGCCAGGTTTCTAAAGCCATGTCCATCAACCTCGACGCTGCTGCACTAAGAGATCTTGCCAGCGAGATTGAGTGGCGAAAGTACTCAATGCTTTCGATGGAAGAGTATGCAAAGCTCGCTGACTCCAGAGCTCAGGTTGCTGGACTAAGTTTTGCCAAGAATCTTGAGATTCAAGCTGCCTACGAGCAAGAGAAGATTCGAATGCAGCGCCTGGATTGGGAAGATGTCTTAATCTTGACTCTTGGTTTACTGAAGGCTGAGCCAAGAGCCCTATCGCACGTTCAGAGCCAGTATCGCTTTTTCACAGTGGATGAGTATCAGGATATTTCTCCATTGCAGCATGCTCTGCTGGATCAGTGGCTTGGCGAACACGCAGAGCTTTGCGTTGTTGGGGATCCAAACCAGACGATTTATTCGTTCACTGGAGCTAGCAGTGAATTTCTTCGGAGCTTTCCTGATCGGTTCCCGGGGGCAACGGTAGTTGATCTAACAACCAACTATCGCTCCAGCAAGCAAATAGTTGCATTTGCCAACAGGCTTACAAGCGATTCGGCGATAGGCGGCAATCTTGAAGCAGCTGGCGGTTCTGGAACTGCTCCAGCTATTGACGCTTACGATACGAGCATCTCTCAAGCAAAGGCTGTTGCTAAATCAATCAGTGAGGCAATTGAATCTGGAGTTCCCAAAAGCGACATTGCTGTCTTGTATCGAATCAATAGTCAGTCCGAAGAACTCGAACGTGCTTTAGATCAACTTGGCATTGCTTACCAACTTCGAGGAGGAGAAAGGTTTTTCTCCCGACCTGAAATTCGAAGTGCCGTTCAGCTCATTAGAGCCGAGGCACTTTCTCCATCAGGTAAGCCACTTGATCACGCGGTTAGTGACATCGTTAGATCCCTGGGCTGGCAACAGCAACGACCTACTCAACAGGGTGCTGTTGCTAGCAAGTGGGAAGCACTGAACGCATTACTGTCCATGGTCGACGAACTTCCAGAAGGCGCAGGATTAAAAGATTTTGCACTAGAGCTTGCTGATCGAGCACACTCGCAACACGAACCAACCCAAGAGGCGGTTACGTTATCAACCATTCACGCCGCTAAAGGATTGGAGTGGCCAATGGTTTTCATAATCGGACTGAATGAGGGCTATCTGCCAATCACCTACGCCAAGACTGAACAGGCCATACAGGAAGAAAAGAGACTTCTTTATGTTGGAATCACAAGAGCTAAAGCCTCTCTAAGGCTTTCTTTTGTGAATCAAGATAAAGGAAGAGATCGCTCAGCTTCGAGGTTTGTGCAGATCTTGCAGGCGGGTCTAGCCCAGTAAGTCCCTCAGGGCAGCGTCAATTTCGTCTTCTGGGTTTTGCTTGAGTGTTCGCTCAATTAGCTTTGCGGGGTCTTGAATATCTTGCTCGGTTGGAATCAGGTCAGGATGTGACCAAATGGAATCTCGCTTCTCAATTCCGACTGCATCGGTAATTTGCTGCCACATCGAAGAGGCTTCTCTGATTTTTCTAGGTCTAAGCTCTAGTCCAATTAGCGTCAAGAAGGTTCGCTCTGCTGGACCAATCGATGCTCGCTTACGACGCATGGTTTCTGCAATCGCTAGCGAACGTGGTAGTCGCTTGGTAGCTGACTGAGTGACGCAGTCAACCCAGCCTTCGATTAGCGCCAGCACAGTTTCAATGCGTTCGAGGGCTCTAGTTTGAGATTCGGTCCTAGGGGCAATTAGGGCACCGGACTCGAGAGCTTTTTGGATATTGCCCACCTCGGCTGGATCAAATCCTTCCGAGAGTTCAACAATCTTGGAGTTATCAATTGTGATCTCGCTGGCGTAAGAAGTAATTAGGTTAACGATGTAACCGCGCAACCACTTGCTGTGCTTGAAGAGCCTCGAATGAGCAAGCTCTCTGACGGCTAGGTAGATGTATACCTGGTCGGCTTCTTCTTCTAGCGAATCAACAAATTCGGCTAGGTTTTGCGCAACGAAAGCCGCTCTAGCTTCTTGGAAGATAGGCAAGCCGATGTCACCACCGCTAAGAACTTCCTCGGATAGCTTTCCAAGCGCTTCGCCAAGTTGCATCGCGAACATCACAGACCCAGCTGATTTCATGATGCCGCTGGCTTGGGATAAAAAGCCTGCGAATTCTTCGGGCAAATTCTCTTGGAAGTTTTCAGTAAGCGCAATTGCCATTCGTTCGGCTACTGGCGTTGCCAGGTCCTTAAACAATCCAATTGAATCCGCAACCCAGAGTTCTCGAGACAGTAACTTTGGCTCGATGGAAATTGGTCCAAGATCGGTTACCTCATCAAGCCATAGATTTCCGGTGGCGGTTGCTGTGTTGATCGAGCGTCCCACAGACTCGGGAACGGCTTTAGTGTTTTTCGCGGCAATTTTTCTTGCTTGGGTCTGAACTAAGTTCCAGTTGATGCCTTCTTCTTGATTGCCAGGGACTATCGCGGCATTGATCTGAGCCAGCATCTCTTGCAGAGCCTTCGGGTCTATTGGCAAGCCTGCGGCTTGAGCTAACTGTTCTGGATCTAGCGGCTGTCCAGAGAGAAACTTGCGCAACATAGCCTCGAAGCCTTCGGGCTGTTGCTCATTCTCGTTCACTTGGTTCCCTGCCTGTTCGTAGTTAAAGGCTACTTGCTGCACTTACCTAAATTGCCTGAACTAGCTGTTTGAATTCTGGGTGTTCGCCGAGAGCGTGGGTTTTTGGGGCAGGTTGGATACTTGCCTCGCCTAGGCTAAAGGACAGGCTTACAAATCAAGGCGGGTATGACTTTTTTCCAGCGAGGCAGAACTAGAGCAAAATCTAGTGACCAAGCAAAACGGGCGGTTGGGTTCTTTGCCAGCCTTACCTTTTTCGCAGGGTTTTTGACTCTTGCCGTTTTGCCTACTCCTTACCTAATCGAAAGAGCGGGACCCACTTACGACGTGCTGGGTGAAGTGTCCGGAGAGCCCGTAATCGACATCACAGGAATCCAAACTTTTGAATCTGAGGGCGAGCTTGAGATTCTCACGGTGAGCATTGTTGGTAGCCCTGAGCGGACTCCGAACTGGCTCGAAGTTGTCGGGGCCTGGTTGGATGGATCTCAGAAAGTGGTTCCCGTTGAACTGCTTTATCCAAAAGATCGCACCACCGAAGAGGTTCGCTCCGAATCCAGCGCGATGATGGAAGTTTCCCAGCAAGAAGCCATTGCTGCCGCTTTGAATCACTTAGGGTATGAAACCCCAAGGCAGGTTTACATTGCAGAGGTTGTTGCCGATGCTGCAGCAAGCGGCAAGTTAGTGGCTGCGGATTTTGTTACCTCTATCAACGGTGAAGTTATTACCGATGTTGAGCAACTGAAATCAATCGTCACGAGTTGGGACGAGCTAGAACCGCTTGAGGTAATTGTTGACAGAAATGGTCGCGAAGTTACCGCACAGGTCTCCCCAATAAAAGATGCCGAAGGTAACTTCCGGCTAGGGATTTTGGTTGGCTACAAATACGACTTCCCGGTTGATGTGAAGCTCCAGCTAGGAGAAGTTGGTGGGCCATCGGGGGGAATGATGTTCGCTCTTGGAATCATTGACCGCTTGACCCCTGGCAACCTAACAGGTGGCTTGCACGTTGCCGGAACCGGAACCATTGCCGAATCAGGAGAAGTTGGGCCAATCGGCGGTGTGGTTCAGAAGCTATACGGAGCCAAGCGAGCGGGAGCAACCGTGTTTTTGGCACCAGCTGACAACTGCGAGGAAATTGTTGGAAATGTCCCTTCCGGATTAAGAGTTGTTAAAATAGAGAAACTACAAGATGCGCTCGATGCTCTTGAGAAGCTTTCGGCCGATGAACAAGTCAAGTCTTTACCAAGCTGTACAGATTAGGAAAACAGGAGAATCATGACCCAAACTGCTAACCAAGGCGTTCCAAGACCAACCATCTCGCCATCAACAATTGCCATAGCAATTGTGGTTGCAATTGGTGCGATCTTGCTAAGCGTTGCCGGTTTGTATACAGACGTGCTGTGGTTTGATCAGCTTGGTTTCCTAAGTGTGCTTTCTACCCAAATCTTTGCTCAGAGCGCACTGTTTACAGCATCTGCTTTGGCCTTCACACTCATTACCGGCTTGGGACTCTGGCTGGCATTTAGATTCAGACCGGTTTATATAAAATTTGCCGATGAGAGATCTCCGTTCGACCAGTATCGTCAGCTAATTGACCAGCTAAGAAAAGCGGTCATGATTGGTGTCCCACTTGCTCTTGGTGCTTTAGCTGGTTTGGCAGTTGCTCCAAACTGGGGGATTGTCCTTAGTTACTTGAACCGGACTCCATTTGGAGACACTGATCCACAATTTGGTTTAGACATTTCGTTTTACATATTTGAGCTTCCCTTTTACATCGGTCTAGTTGGTTTTCTATCAGCTGCTTTCTTGATTGCCTTGTTGCTAGCCGCCGGGGTTCACATCATCTACGGCAGCATTAAATTCAACGGTCGCGAAACCTTTGTTTCTAAAGCCGCCCGAATTCAAATTGGCATTTCGGCTTTTCTATATCTTCTGACCCAGGGAGCATCTCTTTGGTTAGATCAGTATTCAACTCTGACTAGCTCGGCTGGTTTATTCACCGGAGCAAGTTACTCTGATGTGAACGCGGCAATTCCGGGCCTACAGATACTTTCACTTATTTCTATAGTGGTTGCACTGCTATTCCTTGTTGCTGCATTTGTTGGCAAGTGGCGTTTACCTGTGGTGGCAACCGGTTTGATGGTTGTTAGCTCACTAATCTTGGGGGGATTGTTTCCTTGGGCAGTTCAGACTTTCCAGGTAGTTCCAAACGAGCGAGTATTGGAATCGCCTTACATTCAAAAAAACCTTGAGGCCACCTCCAAGGCATTTGGAATCGACACCGTAGAGCGCGTTGAATACAACGCAGTGGTGGATGCTGAACCTGGCGCCTTGCGAGAAGACGCAGAAACCACCGCCTCTATTCGAATCCTGGACCCAGCACTTGTTAGCTCATCCTTTAGACAGCTTGAGCAGTTCCGTCAGTATTACAACTTTCCAAACCAACTAGACGTTGGACGCTACGAGATTGATGGCAAAGTTCAAGACACTGTTTTGGCAGTTCGGGAACTAAACCAGGCCGGTCTTGGCGATTCCCAGTCTTGGTATAACAACGTAGTTGTTTACACCCACGGCTTTGGTGTTGTTGCAGCTTATGGAAACCAGCGCACCCCGGATGGAAAGCCTGTCTTTATGCAATCCGGCATCCCATCGGTTGGTGCACTTGGAGACTACGAGCCGAGAGTTTACTTCGGCGAAAGCTCTCCGACGTATTCAATCGTTGGCGCACCAGAGGGAGCCGAGCCACTGGAGCTTGACTTCCCAGCCGGTGAGGGTGAGAACGACCAGACCTACAACACCTTCTCAGGTTCTGGTGGTCCGATGATTTCTGGAATCATTCCTCGCCTTGCTTACGCTCTAAAGTTCCAGAGCGAGCAGATTCTTCTTTCAGATGCCATAAACGCAGAATCACAGATTCTTTACAACCGCAGCCCGAGAGAACGAGTTGCGGCAGTTGCTCCATTTCTAGAGCTTGACTCTGATCCGTACCCAGCAATTATTGACGGTCAGATTATGTGGATTGTTGATGGTTACACAACTTCAAATAACTACCCATATTCCAAGTCAGAGAACCTAGCACAGGCAATCGCCGATGCGAACTCGCCAAGCGTGCTATTGCGTGGCGAGGCTAACTACATCAGAAACTCCGTCAAGGCAACAGTCAACGCCTACGACGGAAAAGTAACTTTGTATGAATGGGATGAGAAAGACCCAATCTTGCAGACCTGGAAGAAGATATTCCCTGGAATCTTGCAGCCAATGAGCGAGATGTCTGGTGAGCTGCTATCTCACGTTCGTTACCCAGCGGACTTGTTCAAAGTTCAGCGCTCAATCTTGGGTAGTTACCACGTCGAAGACGCTGGAGCTTTTTACTCCCAGCAGGACGCTTGGATGACACCAAATGACCCAGTGGGTGGTGCAGGTCTTGGAACACTACAACCGCCTTACTATCTGACTATGCAGGTGCCTGGAACAGATTCCCCTGACTTCTCGATTTATTCGACCTTTATCCCTCGCTCCACGGGTGAAGCTTCGAGAAACGTTTTGACTGGTTACTTTGTCGCCAACTCCGATGCGGGCACTACCGCTGGAAAGAAATCAGCTGATTACGGAACGCTCAGGTTGCTTACTCTTCCAAAGAGCACAATTGTTCCAGGACCTGGTCAGGTGCAAAACAACTTCAGCGCCGACTCAAAGGTCTCTCAGTTGCTGAACATTTTGCGACAGGGTTCCACCAGAGTTCTAAACGGTAACTTGCTGACTTTGCCAGTTGGTGGAGGATTGCTATACGTGCAGCCGGTATACATTCAGTCCACTGGTGAAACTAGCTACCCACTTCTTCAGAAGATTCTGGTTGCCTTTGGTGATCAAATCGCCTTCGAGGACACTTTGGATCAGGCCCTAACTGTATTGTTTGGCTCGTCTGGAATTACAGATGAAACTGATCCAACTGACCCGACAGATCCAGGAACCGACCCTGCCGATCCAGAAGCACCAACAACTGGATCCGAAGCTCTGGCCCAAGCGTTGCAACAAATGCTGCAGGCCATCCAAGAGAAGGATGCAGCAATGGCTGCAGGGGACTGGACCGCATTTGGACTAGCAGAGGAAAAGTTGAGGGAAGCAGTCGAAGCTGCCCTTGCAGCAACCCCCTAGCAACAAGAGTTCAAAAGTGGTAGATTGAAACTTCGCCGCGGGGTGGAGCAGTTCGGTAGCTCGCCGGGCTCATAACCCGGAGGTCGTAGGTTCAAATCCTGCCCCCGCAACCACTTAGAAAACCCCACCCATCGGGTGGGGTTTTTTGTTGTGAATAAGTTCTGCGATAAACACTCTTGATTCTTATCGTTTGGTTATGTCGTTCACATCAAAACTCGCAACTGTTTGTTCCAGTTTCTTTATTGCTTCCACCTTGGTCTTTTTTGAAGCCCCAGCCGCATTGGCATGTTCTCCCGATGCGGCTTCAGGATCCGGTGTCACACACGGTTCGGCTATGTATTCGGGTTCAGTAACTGTTTGTGTTGGTATGCAAAATACCAACCCGCCTCAGCAGAGTCCCGCTAGCGCACCAAAGCCAAGCACTGGGATAGTGATCAAACCAGTTCCTAAACCAGTCCCTTGCCCAACAGCGGATCAGAAAAAACAGATGCCTAAATCACCGAATGCCGCAGAGCGGTGGGTGCTATCGCTTTGTGGTTCGCCGGCCAAGCCGGTTGCAAAACCGGCAGCTCCCGCAAAGCCAGCTCCAGTGACGCTCACTCCGGTTGCGACAACCTATAACAGTGCGGCGGTGTCCTTTTCACC
>JBIIXH010000022.1:0-10223 GCA_044338475.1 Rhodoluna sp. | reverse complement strand
CCTCTGGCCTATAGGCATCTGGGAGCTCCTGAACCCAGTTAGCAGGGCTTTGAATGGTTGAGTTATAATTAGCCACGCGCAAAAGCGCGACTTTTTTTGACGTTAGGTTCTCATGTCGGACAGCTTATTTTTGTTTCTTGCTTTGGCTTTCTTGGGTGTCTGGATCTTCATTTCTGGACGCAATCGCAAAAAGGCCGCAGAAAAGCTTCGCGCCGAAGTTATCAAAGGTGCTTACGTCATGCTGACTAGCGGAATATACGGCAAGATTATCTCCGTTAACGAGGACCGCGTTGAGCTAGAAACCGCTCCAGGACAAAAGCTAACTGTTGCAATCGGCGCCGTTCGAGGAATTGAGCAGCCTCCAAAGAAGGCCAGTACCGCAAAGACTGCTTCTAGTTCAGCTGCCAAGCCAAAGGCCCCTAAATCCGCATCTGGTAAGTAACGGGGGAGTTCAACTTGGCAGCTAGCAACACCGTAAAGTCCGCACGCAAGTCTTTGATTTGGCTTTTTGTCATCCTGTTTGGACTCGCTGGGCTTATCGGCTTCGGCTCAACTACGGATGAAAACGCTAGCTTTACTCCAAAACTAGCCCTGGACCTTCAGGGCGGAACTCAGATTATCCTTTCGCCTTTGTTGCTTGATGGTCAGCAAGTAACCACTGAGCAACTTGATCAGGCAGTGTCGATTATCAGGCAGCGCGTTGACGCCAGCGGTGTCAGCGAATCCCAGGTAACCACACAAGGTGACACGAACATCATTGTGTCGATTCCTGGTGTTCCGGACGAGAACACCCTCGCTCTGATCAAGGCATCAGCAAAGCTTGAGTTCCGCGCGGTGTTGGTTACTAGCGCTGGAACACCGACATCAGCGGTGGATGAGACCGGTTCCGAGGGAACCGAAACGGAAGCTTCGCCATCTCCTACTCCAGAGGAAACTCCTGCCTCCGACGAGGCAAGCGCTGATCCAGTGGACGCCAGCGATTTGAATTGGATTACGCCCGAGATTCAAAAAGAGTTCGATGAGCTTGATTGCACTACTGCTTTTAGAGAGCCTGGACAGATTGACGATCCAACTGTCCCATTGGTGACCTGTGACCGCAACGGGTTCTCAAAGTTTATTCTTGGTCCAGTAGAAATTGACGGAGCAAACATCTCAGATGCCTCTAACGGAACGGTTCAGTCCTCTACTGGCGCATCAACAAACACCTGGGCCGTCAACCTAGATTTTAACGATGTCGGCAGCGCGGCTTTCTCAACTGTTACTCAAAGACTTTTCCCGCTAGAACAGCCTAGAAATCAGTTCGCTATCACGCTCGATGGATTCGTGATTACCGCTCCTACAACACAGGCTGTGATCACAAACGGTTCTGCACAGATCACCGGAAGTTTCGACAAGGACACCTCTAAGGTGCTTGCTGATCAGCTGAAGTATGGTTCTTTGCCAATTGGTTTCGAGGTTCAGAGCCAGGAGAACATATCGGCTACCCTGGGACAAGATCAGCTAACAAGCGGTCTTCTAGCTGGTCTAATCGGTTTGATTCTCGTAGTCATTTACTCAGCTTTTCAATACCGCGGATTGGCAATTGTGACGGTTGGTTCGCTGCTTGTTGCAGCGGTGCTGGTCTACCTTCTGATTGCTTTCTTGTCTTGGAGACAGGGATATCGTCTTTCGATGGCTGGGGTTGCGGGTTTGATTGTTGCTATTGGTGTAACCGTCGACTCCTTCATCGTTTACTTTGAGCGAGTGAGAGATGAGATTCGCGAAGGACGAAACCTAGAGGTTGCAGTTGAGAACGCTTGGAGGCGTTCGATTCGCACAATTTTGGCGTCCGATGCTGTTAGCTTCATAGCTGCGGCGACATTGTTCATTCTCACAGTTGGAAACGTTAGAGGATTCGCCTTTACTCTTGGTTTGACTACCCTCGTGGACTTGCTTGTCGTGATTTTGTTTACTCACCCTCTTCTTCAGTTATTGGCTAGAACGAAGTTCTTCAGTTCTGGTCACCCTTGGTCAGGTTTTGATTCCAAGGCGCTCAAGGCCTCTGGTTACATCGGTCGCGGGCAGTTCCGAGTCGCACCAACTCTTCCACAGGGTAAGGCGCTTAAGGTTTCCAAGGAAGCTTCAACTAGGCAAACGATTGCAGAGCGTAAGGCGCAAGCTGCGTTGGAAGAAGCAGACAAGACAGGTGGCAGATAGTGTCAAAACTTCGTGAACTCGGTAACGATCTATACAGCGGAAGAGTCTCTTTCGACATTGTCGGTCGTCGAAAGATCTGGTACGCAGTTGCCATCGTCCTTGTTGTTATTGCTGTCGTGGCTCCAATTGCCAGGGGAGGCTTCAACTTCGGTATTGAGTTCCGTGGTGGAAGTGAGTTCCGAATTGATGGTGTTGGTTCAACCTCACAACAGGTAGCTAGAGACGCTGTCCAGTCGGTTGAGCCGGAATCCCAGCCCGTGGTGACTTCAGTTGGTGTTGATTCTGTGCGCATTCAGACAGAACAACTTGACGACGTGACCACTGAGGAGATTCGAATCGCTCTAGCAAGCGCCTATGGGGTGAGCTCTGGTGCGGTCACCTCATCTTTCATCGGTGCAAACTGGGGTGCCGACGTGACATCAAAGGCCCTATTTGGATTGGTTGCTTTTTTAGTTCTAGTTTCAATATTTATGGCCCTGTATTTCAGAACCTTCAAGATGTCCGTGGCTGCACTTGCGGCCCTCGCTCACGATGTGGTCATAACAGTCGGTATCTACGGGCTTATTGGTTTTGAGGTTACGCCGGCGGCGGTGATTGGGTTCCTTACCATTCTTGGATACTCTCTCTACGACACCGTTGTCGTTTTCGACAAAGTGCGTGAGAACACACTGGGCGTTGAGTTTTCAGAGGATACAACCTTCGCTTCTCAGGTCAACCTGGCCGTAAATCAGACCTTGGTGCGTTCGGTCAACACCTCGGTTGTTGCCTTGTTACCCATCGGCGCGATTCTATTCATTGGTGCAACCCTGTTGGGTGTCGGAACTTTGCGAGACATCGCACTCTCGCTGTTTATCGGAATGCTCGTTGGCACATACTCATCGATATTTATCGCTGCTCCCGTATACGTGCACCTACGAGAGAAGGAAGCTAGATTCCTGCCTAAGTCATAGAGCTTAGGACTTCGTCGGAGTAGGCTTGAGCCTGAGAGGCGAGAGTATGACTGACTTAGATTCCAGTTCAATCCGGTCGCGTCTCCCGCGTATTTTCTCGAAGCAGCCCTCTTACACTCAAGAGCTTCAGCAGGTCATCAAGTCTCTAAAATCAAACCACCCAAAGGCAGACGTCGGCTTAGTCGAAAGAGCGTTTACAGCTGCGGAGCGAGCACATTCGGATCAGCTTCGAAAATCTGGAGAGCCATACATTTCTCACCCAGTAGCAGTTGGGCAGATACTTGCAGATCTGGGAATTGGTGCCACCACAATCGCGGCGGCACTTCTTCACGACACGGTTGAGGATACTCCTTACTCACTTGAGAAACTCAGGGCCGACTTCGGCGATGAGGTTGCGATGCTGGTCGACGGCGTAACCAAATTAGACAAAATCAAGTTTGGCGACAGCGCGCAAGCAGAAACCGTCCGGAAGATGGTTGTTGCTATGTCCAAGGACATTCGGGTCCTTGTAATCAAGTTGGCAGACCGACTGCACAACGCCAGAACCTGGAAGTTTGTCTCGGAAGAGTCTGCTAAGCGTAAGGCACAGGAAACTTTAGAGATCTATGCGCCTTTAGCTCATCGGTTGGGTATCAGCACGGTGAAGCTTGAACTCGAAGACCTTTCCTTTGAAATTCTTTACCCAAAGGTTTACGAGGAGATTGTAAATCTTGTAACACAGCGAACGCCGATGCGAGAGGAGTATCTAGCTGAGGTTATTGGCGCAATCGAAACAGACCTAAAGACGGAGAAGATCAAAGGCAAAATTGCGGGTCGTCCAAAGCAGTTCTACAGCATCTATCAGAAGATGGTTGTTCGCGGCCGTGAATTCGATGAAATCTACGATCTGGTTGGTATCCGTGTCCTGGTGCAATCTGTTCGTGATTGCTACGCAGTTCTCGGGGCAATCCACGCGAGGTGGAATCCCGTTCCAGGTCGTTTCAAGGACTACATTGCAATGCCAAAATTCAATTTGTATCAGTCGTTGCACACAACAGTTATTGGCCCATCTGGAAGAGCTGTAGAGATTCAGATCCGCACAATTGAAATGGATCAGCGTGCCCAGTACGGTGTCGCGGCCCATTGGATGTATAAAGAGCAGTCCGGAAAGTCGCAGACCACCACTCAAGATGACCTGGTTTGGCTGAAGCACCTCTCAGACTGGCAAGCGGAAACCCAGGACCCGGGTGAGTTCCTAGACGCATTGCGTTTCGAAATTGGCGCAAAAGAGGTCTATGTATTTACGCCCAAAGGCAAGGTAATCGGTTTACCTTCGGGTGCCACCGCGGTTGATTTTGCCTACGCAGTTCACACCGAAGTTGGTCATCGAACCATTGGGGCCAAGGTCAACGGCCGCATTATTCCGCTAGATAGCACATTGAACTCTGGTGACGTTGTTGAGGTCTTTACATCTAAATCTCTCGACGCGTCCCCTTCCAAGGACTGGCTGAACTTTGTTGCTTCTCCTAGGGCACGTGCAAAGATCAAACACCACTTCTCCCAAGAGCGACGAGAAGATGCAATTGAACTCGGCAAGGAGACACTAACCAAGGCAATGCGTCGCTTGGGGCTTCCCCTTCAGCAACTGATGTCCCCAGACTCACTCGCCAAATTGGTTGCAGAGCTAAGTCTTCAAGACGTCAGCGCCCTGTTCGCAGCTATTGGTGAAGGTCAAATTTCGGCTCAGTCGATTATTGATCGACTGACAGTCAGCACAAGTTCAGACCAAGAGTCTGACTCTGAGTTTGAGTTACCTTTAGCGCCAAAGTCGTTCCGACGCGGAATCGAGGGGGACTCTGGAGTACTAGTCAAGGGAGACGCTGACGTTATGGTCAAGCTCGCTCGTTGTTGCACTCCGGTCCCAGGTGATCCGATCATGGGTTTTGTTACTAGGGGCAGTGGAGTGTCGGTCCATCGGGACGATTGTAAGAACGCTACAGCATTGAAGCTAGAGCCTGAAAGAAACATTGCTGTTTCTTGGGCTCCCTCGTCGAAACGATTGTTCTTAGTGCAGATTCAGGTTGAGGCGTTGGACCGATCAGGTTTGCTTAGCGATGTTACTCGTGTACTAAGCGAACACCATGTGAATATCTTGTCTGCTTCTGTTTCAACCAGAACCGACCGAGTGGCTCTAAGTAGGTTTGTTTTTGAGATGGGAGATCCTGCAGCTCTGGAGCATCTTCTAAACGCGGTGAAGCGAATCGAAGCCGTATATGACGTTTACAGGGTTTCTCGGTAGCTAGTTTTGGTTTTGCTTTACTACTTCTAGCCAGCTTCGTCTGGCCTCGAGTGCATCTTTGGCTTTCTGGATCTTCGAGCTATCGTTTGCAGCTTCTGCCGCCTTTAGCTCTTGCTCAAGCTTGGTGATTGAATCTTCTAGTTGAGACAGTACGCCATTTGTTCGTTCAATCGCAGCTGGGTCAGATTTGCGCCAATGCTCCTGCTCCGCGTCCTTAACGCGCTTCTCAACAGCACGCATGCGATCATCAGTCTCGCGAATCTTGTCTTTAGGAACCTTGCCGGCCTTCTCGTAACGTGTTTGAAGAAGAAGTAACTGTTTCTTGGCCTCCGCGAGGTTTGAGGAAGGATCTAGCTTCTCGGCCTCGACGATAATGAGAAGCTTTGCTTCGTAGTTTGCCTTGTATTCGACATCTTCCTTCGCTAAAGCCTCTTTGCGAACAGCATAAATGCTGTCTCCTGCAGCTTTGAATCGATCCCAAAGCTGGTCATCCTGAGATCCTTGAGAGCGACCCGCGAGTTTCCATTGGTCAAGCAGCTTGCGGTACTCGTTTGAAGAGTCCGACCCCTTAGCAACCAGGGCCTCTGCTTGAGTCACCAGGGCGGTTTTCTTAGCTCTTACTGTTTTGCTTTCGGCGGTGAGTGCCGAAAAGAATGAGCGTTTGTTGGACTCGAACTTGGTTCTTGCCTGTGAAAATGATTTCCAAATCGGCTCAGATTCTTTTCTAGGAATCTTGGGTGCATCCTTCTGAGATTGCTGCCAGCTAGCAAAGAGCTCGTTCATCTGCAAAGAAGCAGATTTCCACTGGGTCTTCTTGGGATCCTTGTCGGCAAGCACTTGCGCCTTCGCTGCAATGTCACGTCTTAGAGCCAAAGTGTCAGCGACAAGCTTCTCGGAAGCTTCGCTCTTATCCTTCTTCATCTGTTCGATGCTTGGGGCTATGTTGGCCACGCGATTCCGAAGTTCCTGAATGTTACCAACTACTGCTGGCTCTACAAGTTCTGCGGCTAGCTTGGATGCTGCCTTTGCAATACTTGCCGCATCAGCTTTTCCCTTAACGCGCTGTTCGAGAATACGAACGCTAGCTTCTAGGTCGGCAAATTTCCTCTCGAAGTACGCAAGCGCCTCAGCCATGGATATGCCAGGGTACTGTCCGACTTTACGCTCGGTTCCGTTGTCCATAACGTAGACGTTGTTATCTTCGTCTACGCGACCGTACGCAGTTGCTGTTTGCGACACCTGTTGACTCCTGGGGGATTGTCTTAGCTTCTTATCCTAGTTTGATAGAGCCGAGCTTGGTTTCGATAGCTGGGGCCCCATCCGGTCCGCCACCTTCAACGCCTGCATCAAAAACAGGAAGAAGTCCATCTAGGCCACCGGTGATTTTTCCAAAGACTGTGTAACCGCCTGCCTCGTCGGAGCCGATCGTAGAGTCTTCGTAAACGATGAAGAATTGACTGCTCATGCTGCTTGCTGCTCCCTCGGGACCGAGCACATTGGAGCCAACTCTAGCCATGGCAAGAGTTCCCTTGGAGTAGAGGTCGTCAGCTGGTGCGTTCTCGATCGGGCCGAAGGTGTATCCTGGCCCGCCGTCAGCTGTGACTTCCGATTTGCCGCACTGAAGGACAAAAATTCCACTGGTTGTTAGTCGATGGCAGGTGATTCCCGTAAAGAAGTCCTTACCTGCGAGATCAATAAAGTTCGCAACTGCCTGTGGCGCCAGCTCCCCATTTAACTCAAGATCTAGAGTTGCGTCGCCTACCTCCATCGTTCCTGTCCATGTTCGGTTCTCGGCGATTGACACATCTGGGATCAAGGCCGAGGCCTCTGTCGGGGTCACTTCAGGCGCTGAGGCTTCGGGCTTTGGCACGAGAGCTGAGTAGGTGAGTTGCGAACCAATTGCCAGAGCGACCGCAATCAACGAGATCATCACTGCCAGGCGATTGTCTTTCTTTCGTCGTGTTGCCTTTAGCAGTTCTAAATCCTGCTTGGCTGCGAACCTGGCTAGTCGTTCGCGATCCGATGATTTTCCGGTGGGTGATTTGCTCAAGACAATCTGCTTCCTGTGTTTTTTACGTACCTAGAGAGTTTACAAAGCTTTTAGCACCCTTTCGAATAGCCTTAGCTCATGAGCCAGTCGCTGTTTTCAGGGGGAGCACCGTTGGCCGCACGTATGCGACCTCGAAACCTCGATGAGGTGATTGGACAAGAAAAGGCTTTACTGCCGGGGTCTCCTCTGCAGATTCTCGCGAAATCTGAAACAGCAAAGTCCTCTCACACCTCGATCCTTATCTGGGGTCCACCTGGAACGGGCAAGACATCAATAGCCAAGGCGGTCGCAAACTCTTCAGGTCGAAGGTTCGTTGAGCTCTCTGCAGTATCAACGGGCGTCAAGGAACTGCGCGAGGTGATCGAGAAGGCTAGGACCGACCAAGAGCTTTATGGGGTTTCCACGATTGTGTTTCTAGACGAGATCCATCGCTTCTCAAAGGCACAGCAAGACGCGTTACTGCCTTCAGTTGAAAGTGGTGGAATCTTGCTTATCGCTGCCACAACCGAGAATCCATCCTTCTCGGTTATTGCACCTCTTCTTTCAAGGTCGCTTCTGGTTCGTCTTGAGCCTCTTGCCCACGAGGCAATCAGCGCACTTATCAGAAGCGCCATTTCGGAACCCCGAGGCTTGGATTCAAAGGCGACGATTGATAACGAAGCACTTGCTCGAATAGTTGAATTATCCGGAGGTGATGCCAGGCGAGCTCTTACTGTTCTCGAGGCCGCAGCTCTCCGTGCCATTGAGCTCTCGGATTCGGTGCCGGCAATCATTGACCTACAAGACGTTGGGGCAAGCCTCGAGGCTGCTCTAGTTAGGTATGACCGCGAGGGTGATCAGCACTACGACACAATCAGTGCCTTCATAAAGTCGGTGCGTGGATCTGATGCGGACGCCGCAATCCACTACCTGGCTCGAATGCTGGAAGGGGGAGAAGACCCCAGGTTTATTGCACGAAGGCTCATACTTTTGGCTTCAGAGGACATTGGGCTTGCGGACCCAACGGCTCTAGCGCTTGCGGTCGCTACTCACGATGCCGTTTCGCTCATTGGTATGCCGGAGGGAAGAATCCCTCTGGCAGAAGCAACCATATATTTGGCTCTAGCCCCAAAGTCCAATACAGCATATCTAGCTATCAATCAGGCTCTGTCGGACGTGAAAGACGGTTTCTTGCCACTAATTCCACCTAGCCTTCGAAGCAACTACTTATCTAAGGGGGACTCGCACGAGGCATACATTTATCCCCACGATGACCCCCAATCCGTGGTGGGTCAGGTTTACGTGGAGGATGTGCCCGAATACTTCCAACCCAAAGCTGCAGGCTTTGAGAAGGCGCTAACCGATCGCTGGCCAGCTTTGAAAAGGATCATTCGCGGCAAAAGGGCTTGATGGCTAGCTGATTGCGGTGCTAAACTACCTAAGTTGCCAATTTGAATCCTGAGCGCGGCTGCAAGGGATTATCCAAATGGACAAGAGTCATTTAGCGGACCTTTCTGGGCACACAGGAACGAACCTCTATCGTTTCATTCTTTGTTTGCATAACTTGAAAGGAAGCTGTGTCTAAGACATCGCGTACTCGCAGTAAAACTCGTTTGTCCCGAGCTCTAGGACTAGCGCTAACGCCAAAAGCCGCAAAATATTTAGAAAAGCGTCCATATGCTCCAGGTGAGCATGGCCGCACCAAGAGAAAAGCTGACAGCGACTTCGCCGTTCGTCTTCGCGAGAAGCAAAGGCTAAGGGCTCAATACGGTATTCGCGAAGCACAGCTAAAAAAGACTTTCGAGGAAGCCAAGCGTTCCGCTGGACTTACAGGTGAGAACCTAGTGGAGCTTCTGGAAATGAGACTAGACGCGATCATCTTGCGTGCTGGTTTGGCTCGCACCATCGCACAGTCACGTCAGCTGGTTGTTCATCGTCACATCCTCGTTGATGGTCAACGCGTTGACAGACCCTCATTCCGTGTAAAGCCAGGACAACTAGTCCACGTTGCCGAGAAGAGCGAAAAGACTGAACCATTCCAGGTTGCAGCTGCAGGTGGACACGTTGACGTGCTTCCTCCGCTTCCTGGTTACCTAACTGTTGAGCTTGAGAAACTTCAGATCACACTAAACAGACGACCATTGCGTTCAGAAGTGCCTGTCACTTGTGAAGTGCAGCTGGTTGTTGAGTACTACGCCGCAAGATAGTTTTTAGCGTCACTCGAGGAGGTCGCAATGTCAGCATCCGAAATAGCGAGCCTAGTAGCCGCTGGTGGTTTTGTGTTGCTAGTGCTGTTCCTAGCTGTTCCAATCTTGAAGCTTGGAAAACTAATCGACAGAAGTGGTGAGTCACTTGTGCAGATGACAGATGAGCTGACCCCTTTGGTGAGTGAACTAACTGTGACGCTAGAAGAAACCAATCGCCAGCTAAAAAAGTTTGATGGAATTTCAACTGACGTAGCTCAGGTGACCAAGAGCTTCGCTTCTATGGTCGCAATGTTCTCGGCATCAATTGGTGGTCCGCTAGCAAAGATTGCTGGAGTAGCAGATGTTGTGCGCAAATTAGTCGGAAAGAGGAAGTAGCAATGAACAAACTTTTCTGGTTAATTGCAGGAGTGGCTATCGGTGCAGTAGTTGCGAAGCAGATTGAAGAGAACCCGCAGGCTCGCAAGGCCTACGAGGAGGCGAAAGCGTCTTTTCAAGAATTTGCTGATGCAGTCGCTGATGGATATAAAGAAAGAGAGTCAGAGCTTTCAAAGCCTGCTCGCAAG
>JBIIXH010000114.1:0-2856 GCA_044338475.1 Rhodoluna sp. | reverse complement strand
ACCTGGTTGGCGAAAGCGTTGTAGGTAGAAATGGTCGGTGCCTGAAAATCAAACTCTAGATCTTCTGGCCAAAAACTCGAGTCGCGGAGTTTGAGAAGTGACTCGTAGATGCGTTTTGATAACTCGGTTGCTGCCTTTTTTGTAAAGGTAAGCCCCAGAATTTGCTCTGGTCTGGCAAAGCCGTTTGCTACTAGCCATAAAGCCCGAACCGCAAGCAATTCCGTCTTTCCACTTCCCGCCCCTGCAACTACTAACGTTGGCGAATCCAAAGAAGCTTGCTCGACGGCGTCGATTTTCTCCTGGGAGAGCTCTCTGCCTTTTACTACCTTGAAGATTTCTGCTGCTGAGTATTTAGCCGACATAGGACACCGCCTTGGTCAGGTGCAATTTACATGAGCCCTGCTCACGCTCTGCTTCACAGTGATTGGAGATCTGTGCGACGAATACTTGCCTAGCCATACCCTCGGTTGTTTCAATGAGCATCGTCTTGAAGTTTGAGGATGTGGTCTCATTCATGGCAGGCTGTGGCCGCTCAGTAAATTTGTCGCCACCGACAATCAAGAGCTTGGCTCCAGCTAGCTGATCTTGATCAATCTTTCCAATCTCATCAAAACCACCTTCCAAAAGTGCCATCTGATACAAAGCTAGCTGCGGGTTATTTGCGGTATCGCTTTCCGAAGGTGCAGCTCCACCTGTTTTGAGATCAACAATCATGATGGTTCCGTTTTCGTACTTCTCAATACGGTCCACTTGACCCGCCACTCGAACATGGTCGAATTCGAATCTAAAGTTTTGCTCTTTCGCCAAGACAACCGAACCCTGCTCTTCGAACTGGCGCAAATAGCTAGAAAGATTTGCAAGCATCTTGGCGGCTCTTCGCTTACCTAGATCTTCCAGCCAATCGGCTTCAAACTCGAGGCTGTGCCAACGAGAATCGGTTAGTTCTTGTAATTCGGAAATGTCCGAAGATGTGGTGGTCTCAAGCACCTCATGCACGAGTGTTCCAAGCGATGCTGAGAAAGAATCAGAGCGTCCTCCGTGGGTTTGCAAGAACCAGTGCAGCGGGCACTTTAGGTAGCTTTGCAGCTGGGATGGCCTAACCATAACTTGGTCTTTTGATATATCCGTAAGTGGCTCTTCAGAAGACAGGGGTAACAGTCCATACCAACTTGCTGGATCACTACCAGGAACATTGGCGGCGGCCAATCTGGCTAATCCCATTGCCAACTCAGTTTGGTCCCCCGAACCGGAAGCGAACTCGCGACGCATGTCGCCAGCTAGTGAGCGCAAGGTCAAAGATCTCGGGATAACGGATTCTGGCTCTGGAATGCTTCCGTGCACCAGAGTCACAAATTGCGAAATTTGCTCTTCTTCTTGGTCAGTTGCCGTTACCAAAACCTTGGACCTTGCTGAACCCAAAGCTTTGTTGAACATGCGAAGCTCTCCCGAGAGCTCAGATTTGGTTAGCTCCGAAACGTTTTGGATTTCTCCAGCCGCTATTGCATCCAGAGCCTGAGCACCAAGTAGCGATGATCGTGGCTTGAGATTTGGCCAGACTCCCTCGATTAATCCTGGAAGCATAACGGTGTCAAAAGATCTGCCAATTAGACCAGAGGGTGTCAAAAGCGAAACATAGTCTCCGGAATAGTTATTCAGCGCCAAGCTATCTTCTGGAACTTCGCGAGCTAACTGATCCAACACAAAATCAATTGGTTTACTCTCTGGATTTCGCTCGGTGAACCTGGCAGCAGCTGCAAACAGTGCCATCACGGAATCAAGATTCTTGCCTGCTTGCATAGCCAACTCGGAGACACCGCGAGAAGCGATCACCCAACGATTCATCAAAGATGTGCCAGAAATGAGATTCCAAAGCACCGCTTCGGTGGTTGCGTCTGGCTCATTTGCCAACTGCCTGGTTTCATCAATTAGTCGGATGAACTTTTCTGCCTTGCGTGCCTCTGGGGATCTAAGTAGCGACACTAGGGCTGGTTCAGTCATCGCTGATAGCAGCAGCTGATCAGAAGTTGCATCAACGTCTTGGTGCGCTTTGCGTAACGAACGCTTCAGTCGCAATAGCCCTAACGCATCCAAGCCACAAACTTCTGACACCAGAAGTTCCTCCGCCTTGGCAAGAGTGATTGGCTCCTCGGATAAGCAAACTAGAGCTAACCGCAGCAGCTCTCCGCTGGCGTGATCTGATATCAATGCCGTTGCACTTCCCGATACTCGAACTGGAACAGAGTGCGAGCTAAGCACAAGAGCCAGAGCATCAAGTTCGGGCCTGCTTCTTGCAACTACTGCCATGTTGGACCAAGAAACCCCGTCAAACAGATGCCGTCTTCTAAGCACACCTGCCACAAAGGAAAGCTCATCGGTGCGAGAGCGAAACACTTTTGCCGCAATACCGTCGCCAGCTAGCGCTGCTTTATTGGAAGGGGTAAGACCCTTGCGTTGCCTTCCAGCTCTTGCCACCTCAATTTGAGAGCTGACTTTGGCTAGCGCCAGGGATAACTCCGGAGGGCGAACCTGGTGGATTGGTTCCAAATAAATGGTTTCTGACAAGACACTCTTGGAGCTGGCGATTTTCTCCGCAAGCAAGATCATCGCCTTCGGATTCGCGACCCTAAAGCTAAGCGTTGCAACATCAGGGTCTCCGAAGAAACAAGCTCCGGCTCCTTTTTGAGTCAAGCTAAAAATGAATTCAGCGGCGGCCGGGGTTAGTTCTTGAGCATCGTCAATCAATAAGGCCTTGATTTGAGTTATCGCCTCTGGCAGGTCATGCTCCCCCGAAACAATCCTTGCTGCTTCTCGAAGAAGTGATGCGGAGTCATATTTTTGTAATTCGGCGGAGTTTTG
>JBIIXH010000113.1:0-2860 GCA_044338475.1 Rhodoluna sp. | reverse complement strand
GCGGCTCAGTTAGCAAGTAGCTACTAAGCCAGGAGGCTCAAGTTGATTAATGCCGTGATTCGTGCGTTTCGCACCCCGGATCTAAGACGCAAGCTGTTTTTCACGCTTGCGATCGTGGCTGTTTTCCGCTTGGGCTCATTCATCCCGGCACCTTATGTTGACTACGGAAACGTTCAGCAGTGTTTGGCTCAAACCAACAACACCTCTGGCCTTTACGAGCTAGTAAACCTATTCAGCGGTGGAGCACTTCTGCAGCTTTCTATCTTTGCGCTGGGCATTATGCCTTACATCACGGCATCGATCATTACCCAGCTGCTTCGGGTAGTAATTCCTCGCTTTGAGACTCTTCACAAAGAAGGTCAGGCTGGACAGGCAACACTTACTCAGTACACCAGGTACCTAACCATTGGTCTTGGTCTATTGCAGTCCACCACCTTGATTGCGGTAGCAAGACAGGGAGCACTATTCGGTGCTGACTGTGTGCTTCCGATTTTGACTGACTCTTCACCACTAGCGATCACCATGATGGTCATCACCATGACAGCCGGAACCGGTTTGATCATGTGGATGGGTGAGCTCATCACAGAGCGAGGCGTTGGTAACGGAATGTCCCTGCTGATCTTTGCATCCATTGCATCTTCTTTCCCGTCCTCTTTGTTGGCAATCGCCGAGACTCGTTCAATCGAGACCCTAGTGGTAGTAATCGTGGTGGGTATTGGAATTGTTGGACTGGTGGTGCTCGTCGAGCAATCGCAGCGAAGAATTCCAGTTCAATATGCAAAGCGCATGGTTGGAAGAAGAACTTACGGTGGCCAGGCTACCTATATTCCAATCAAGGTAAACATGGCTGGAGTTATCCCAGTTATCTTCGCTTCCAGCTTGCTTTACTTGCCAGCTTTGATTGCTCAGTTCAACCAGCCAGATGCTGAAGGACGAGTTGCTCCATGGGTTGAGTGGGTTTCAAACTACCTAACCCAAGGTGATCACCCGCTATACATGGCGATGTATTTCTTGCTAATCATCGGATTCACATACTTCTATGTTGCAATTACTTTCAATCCTGAAGAAGTTAGCGACAACATGAAAAAGTACGGTGGATTCATTCCTGGTATCCGTGCTGGTAGACCAACCACCGAGTTCCTCGAGTATGTACTTTCTAGAGTTACCTTCCCAGGTTCGATTTACCTAGGTTTGATTGCACTTATTCCACTCGTTGCCTTCTCTATCGTCGGTGCTAACCAGAACTTCCCATTCGGTGGAACATCTATTTTGATCATCGTTGGTGTTGGTCTTGAGACGGTGAAACAAATCAGCGCTCAGATGCAGCAGCGCAACTACGAAGGTCTACTGAAATGATGAAGCTTCTCTTGATCGGCCCTCCGGGAGCTGGCAAGGGAACGCAGGCCTCAAAACTCTCTGAGGTTTTTGGCATCCCTGCTATTTCAACCGGAGACATCTTCCGTGAGAACGTAAAAAATCAAACCCCTCTTGGTGTTGAAGCTAAGTCCTACATGGACAAGGGCGAGTATGTTCCAGATGAGCTAACCAACAAGTTGGTCCGTGACCGTCTAAAAAACTCAGACTGCGTAAACGGTTTTTTACTTGATGGATATCCAAGAACTGCAGATCAAGTTCAAGAACTTGACTCAATTTTGAAAGAAACCAATTCCAAACTAGATGCTGTTGTTCAGCTAACTGCAGATACTGACGAGGTAGTAAGACGCCTTGCCAAAAGAGCAATCGAGCAGGGAAGATCAGATGACACCGAAGAAGTTTTGCGCAACCGACTAAGTGTTTACGAAGAGCAAACCGCGCCTCTAATTAGTGTCTACGAATCACGCGGACTACTAGTCAAAGTCGACGGCCTTGGAGAAATTGCTGAAGTGACTCAGAGAATCACTGAAGCACTCGATTCCAAAAACCAGAACTAGAGAAGCAAGCAATTGTCTCGTTCCGATTTCGAACTTAAAACTCCTGAGCAGATTATTGCTATGCGTAAAGCTGGCTTGATTACCGCCAAAGCTCTTGAGGCTGTAAAGAGTGCTTGCGTTGCTGGGGTGTCCACTCTGGAACTTGATCGAATCGCAAACGAAACCATTGAGTCTTTTGGTGCACATTCAAACTTCCAGCTCGTTGCTGGCTATAACCACACAATTTGCGCATCGGTGAATCACGAGGTGGTTCACGGCATCCCTGCTACAGAGAGAATTCTCGAGGCGGGAGATATCATTTCGGTAGATTGCGGTGCTGAGATTGATGGTTGGAATGGCGATAGTGCAATCACGATCATCGTTCCCGATGTATCCGGCAAGTTGCCTGATACCGATTTGGTTCGATCTCGGCTTGCTCTTTCTGAAGCAACCGATGGGTCACTTTGGGCTGGTATTGCTGCTTTAGCTAAAGCCGAGCGGTTGGGCGAAGTGGGAGCGGCCATCGAGGACTACATCGATGCCCAGGGAAAATATGGCATTTTGGAAGACTACGTAGGCCATGGCATTGGTCGCTCGATGCACGAGGAGCCTCCGGTCTATAACTTCCGGACCAAACTGCTTGGCCCAGAGGTAACCCCGGGGCTGGTTATTGCAATTGAGCCGATGGTGACCTCCGGTTCTAACAAAACCAAGGTTTTGGCCGATGGTTGGACCGTGGTTAGCAAGGATTCTTCTGATGCTTCCCACTGGGAGCACTCAGTGGCCGTTACCGAGACTGGGGTCTGGGTCTTGACCGCTCTAGATGGCGGAAAATCAAGGCTGGAGAGCCTTGGGGTGCCATTTGGCGGCCTGGAGGGCTAGGAATTTAATTTCCCTTTGCCAGTGATTTAGCCTAGGCTAGAGCTTCGGCGCTCAAAAAGGCGAAATCC
>JBIIXH010000112.1:0-2873 GCA_044338475.1 Rhodoluna sp. | reverse complement strand
AATGTTGCCAACGCTATTGTGAAGTATGAACCAGTAACTGTTCTTGCGACCTCGGATCAAATTGAACTAGCCAGAAACTATTTGCATCCGAGCATTGAAATCGTAGAGGCAGAGCTAAATGACGCTTGGCTAAGAGATAACGGCCCCACTTTTGCCAAATCAGAAACTGGTGAACTTGTTGCCATTAACTGGGTCTTCAATGGCTGGGGCAATCAGCCTTGGGCAAGTTTTGACAAAGATCAACTAACCGCAGGCTTCATCGGAAAGTTAGCGGGCTCCAAAGTTTTGGATTCCGACCTAATCAATGAAGGCGGCGGAATCCATGTCAATGGTGCCGGAGTAGTTTTACTGACCGAGACCGTTCAACTTGGTGAAGGCAGAAACTCGAGTTGGAGTAAGCAAGAAGTAGAAGCCGAGATTCACGCCAAGCTTGGGACCTCTAAGGCTATTTGGGTAAAGCGCGGACTAACCCGTGACTACGACGGCTTTGGAACAAGAGGTCACATCGACATCGTTGCCTGCTTCGCGAGCGAAAATGTGATTTTGTATCACGACCAGCAAGACCCTGCCCACCCTGACTTTGAAGTATCCAAGGAAGTTAGGGCAACCTTAGAAGCCGCTGGTGATTATGAATTGATTGCTGTTCCTGCGCCAAAGTTATTGCGCGACGAAGAGGGTTTCGTTGATTACAGCTACATCAACCACTACATCGTTAACGGGGCTGTAATTCTTTGCTCATTTGATGACCCAAACGATGAAGTTGCCAAGAGGATTATGGAGCGCGTTTATCCGGGTCGTGAAATCGTATTGGTAGACGCCAGGCAAATCTTTGCTAACGGTGGCGGCATTCACTGCATTACCCAGCAGCAACCTGCCTAGGAAAAACCTAAAGCCACTAGCCCTTTAGGGCTCCGCTCATCATTCCTCGCATGAAGTACTTGCCGAGAAGAATGTAAACAAGAATTGTTGGAATTGATGCCATCAATGCTGCTGACATCTGAACGTTCCACTCAACAATCTGGCTACCGGCAATGTTGTTTAGTGCCACTGTGATTGGCCAAGCTTTTGGTCCGGTAAGCACCACTGCAAACAGGAAGTCATTCCAAACCGCCGTGAACTCCCAGATAATTGCCACGATGAACGCCGGTACCGAAAGCGGAAGAATCACCTGGGTGTAGGTCTTGAGCATTCCTGCTCCGTCCACTCTTGCAGCCTCAACTATCTCGTCAGGTATTCCCAAATAGAAGTTTCTAAAGATCAAGGTCATGATCGGAAGTCCATAAACAATATGGACAAGAACCAAGCCGGTTGTTCCCCCATAGAGCCCAAGATCTCGAACCGTATTCGATAACGGAATAAGGATTGCCTGGTAGGGAATAAACATTCCAAACAGCATCAAAGTGAAAATCACATTTGAACCAGGAAATTTCCACTTCGACAAAACATAGCCATTTAGGCTCCCTAGCACCGATGCAATAATCGCGGCGGGGATAACCAGAGTAAAGGTGTTTGCGAAAGCTGGGGCGAGCTTTTCCCAAGCCAGTGCGTAGGCCGAGAAATCAATTCCCGTAGGCCAATCCCACATCGCCGACAAGCTGATCTGATCCAGCGGCTTTATGGAGGTCAGGATCACAAGGTAAAGCGGAAGAAGAAAGAAAGCGGCAAACAGAATCAGTAGCCCGTAAAGCAAAACCCTGTTGGACACGTGTCGAACAGCAGATAGCCCAGTTTTGTTGAACGGCTTACGTTGGCTCTTTGCTTGAGCCTTGAGATCTTTCTTATTCATCTGCATGGTCATTATCTTTTCTCCTTACGGTTCGTAAGGATTAGATACGGAACCACGAATACCGCGACGCTGACCAAGATGTAAATGGCCAATGTGGCTCCACGGCCAAAGTTGTAAGCGTCGTAGGTAGTAGACCACATGTAGATCGAAGGAACATCAAGAATCAGCTGTTTTCCAGCAACCGCAATAATCAAATCGAAGACCTTGAGAGAAATGTGACCCAAGATCACGATTGCTGACAACGCCACCGGAGAGATCATAGGAAGAATAATTCTCCAGTAGATTGCAAACTCGCTTGCCCCATCCATGCGGGCAGCTTCCTTGACTTCATCTGGAACAGATCTTAAGCCTGCAAGAAACAGCGCCATGGTGTATCCAGACATCTGCCAAATCGCTGGGAGGGCAATTGCTGCCATACCCCAGGTTGGGGTTAGGTGCCACTCATTGACTAGGAACCCTAGTCCGACGTTTTCAAAAAGAAGATTTAGGCCAGTAGTGCGATCTCCGCTGGCTGGGTTCATTAGCCAGCGCCAGATAACTCCAGAAACGATAAAGGAAATCGCCATTGGAAATAGGTAAACGGTGCGGAAGAAACCTTCGCCTTTGAATTTTTGATCAAGCAAGATTGCTAGCCCAAGACCTAGGGCCAGAGAGACTCCGATAAAAACTGCGCTGAAAAGCGCAGTGTTCCAAATGTCTATGTGAAAACGTTGATCGTCTAGCAGGGCGACGTAGTTGTCAAACCCAATAAAGGTTCCTTCGGCTCCAGAGCCTTTTTGCTCGTTGAGCGATATGGAAAATGTAATTCCAATAAATCCGTAGACAAAAACTGCCAGCAAAATAACTGACGGGCTAAGAAGCAGCATGGCCGGTAACCAGGCCTTAAGGTCCTTGAGGCGGTATCCCGCCTTTTTGGCCTTAGCTTTTGCGATGGTCACTGGGTCAACTCCTTTGCTGAACTCTGTCCAACTGTATAGGGAAAGGGGGTGGGGTTTTAGCCCACCCCCTCGCCTTACTTTTTAGCTAATTACTGAGCTTCTGCTGCGGTTACAAGTGCAGCCTGGAACGCGTCAGCGTCTCCGTCTAC
>JBIIXH010000111.1:0-2883 GCA_044338475.1 Rhodoluna sp. | reverse complement strand
GGTGAACTTGTAATTCTTGAGCCTAAGGATATGAAATTTGGCTACCGAGATAGCGCCATCAAAAATGGCAAAACAGGAATTATTACCTGGATCGAAATTGAGCTGATGGACCTAGCCGGTAAAGCCAGACCTCTTTATTCAGGTCAAATTGCAAAAGATCTAAACTCTGAAATGGGTGCCCAGCCAACTCTTGTTCAGGTGCGGGAATCTGTATTGAAACTGCGTGCAGCAAAGTCGATGGTGCTAGATTCAAATGACCCAAACAGTGTGAGCTGTGGGAGCTTCTTCACAAACCCAATCGTGAGCGACACATTCGCCAGAACACTTCCTTCTGATGCTCCATCCTGGGAAACACCAGAAGATGATGGACTAACAGTAAAAGTTAGCGCTGCTTGGTTGATTGAACAATCTGGAATCGATAAGGGCTTTAGCTTGCCAGGATCAAAAGCAGCAATATCTCAAAAGCACGCTTTGGCAATCACTAACCGCGGCGGTGCAACAGCAGATGAAATTGTTGAGCTCGCTAGATACATTCAGGAACGCGTTGCTGCCAAGTTTGGAATCAACTTAGTTCCAGAGCCAAACCTGATTGGCTTCTAAACGCTCCTAGCCAAAGAGTTTCTGTAAGCGCTGAATGCCTTCAAGAATTGGCTCATCTCCAAGGGCGTAGCTCATGCGAACATAACCAGAAGGTCCAAATGCTTCACCGGGAACTAGAGCAACTTCAACTTGCTCCAAGATAAAGTCACAAAGCTCCAAAGAAGTGTTGATTTGCTTACCGTTCCAGGCCTTTCCAAGAAGACCTCTTACGTCTGAGTAAACATAGAACGCACCCTGGGGCATTGGAGCTAGCCAGTTTTCAATCTTGCCAAGCTCGGATACGGCGAGCTTTCGCCTGCGATCAAATGCAGCGAGCATGCTCTGAACTTCTTCTTGCGGGCCGGTCAGTGCTGCGAGCGCCGCTTTCTGAGCGATGTTGTTCACATTCGACGTTAGGTGTGACTGCAAGTTAGCAGCTGCCTTCATAGCATCAGCCGGTCCAGTCATCCAGCCAAGCCGCCATCCGGTCATCGCGTAGCTCTTGGCAACACCGTTTACCAGGATGGTTTTGTCAATCATCTCTGGCACAACTTCAGTAATTGAGTAAGCCTTCACACCGTCATAAACCAGGTTCTGATAAATCTCGTCCGTGATAATCCAAATGCTGTTCTTGTGTGCCCACTGACCGATAGCAGCTATTTCTTCTCTGGAATAAACAGCGCCAGTTGGGTTAGAAGGTGAGCACATAAGTAGCACCTTGGTTTTGGAAGTCTTAGCTTTATCTAGCTGCTCTACGGTGACTTTGTAACCCTGGTCACTTCCTGCAAAAACATCAACACTTTTTCCACCCGCTAAAGCGATTGCTTCTGGGTAAGTAGTCCAGTACGGAGTGGGAAGAAGAACCTCATCACCTTCGTTGACCAGCACCGCAAAGGCCTGGTATACAGCTTGCTTGCCACCGTTTGTAACAACGACCTGGCTAGCAGATACTTCAGTGCCGGAGTCCCTAAGCGTCTTTTGAGCGATAGCCTCACGAAGTTCTGGCAAACCAATCGCAGGGGTGTAGCGGTGGTTCTTGGGGTCTAGAACAGCTTTGGAAGCTGCTTCAACAATGTGAGCTGGGGTTGGGAAGTCTGGCTCTCCCGCCGCGTAGCTGATAACTGGACGACCCTCAGCCTGCAGGGCCTTGGCCTTGGCGTCTACTTTTAGGGTCGCAGACTCAGCAATACTAGCTATTCGCTTGGAGATTCGGGAGGCACTCATACAATCAAGCCTAGCGGGGGAGGCTTCAGGGAAAGATCGACCCTTTGCAATCTCGGGGCAGGCAGATTAGAGTAGGACTCAGTAGTTGACAGCTGCGGGAAGCCTAATCTGGCAAATTATCCATATTTAGATTCAATCTAGAAGTGTGTCATTTGCCGCTTTGGTCAACGAAGCTGTTTAGCCCCTAAAGGGCGGTGGCTCAATTGGTAGAGCAGCGGTCTCCAACACCGCAGGTTGCAGGTTCGAGTCCTGTCCGCCCTGCAGACAACGAACAAGGAAAGAAGTAGTAATGGCAGATGAGCTTCAGCCAGCAGAGGACTTGGTAACCAAAGCCAAGGCCGATCGCGCTGCAACTCGCAACATCTTTGGACGAGTGATTCTGTTTTTCAAGCAGGTCCTTGCCGAGCTTCGCAAAGTAACCAAGCCAACCTACAAAGAGCTTGTTAGCTTTACCGGAGTAGTCCTTGCATTCGTGGTCGTAGTGATGGCAATCCTAGGCGTCATGGACTTTGTTTTCTTGAACCTCGTTACATTCACCTTCACACCAACTAGCTAGATTTAGAACAGGAAACCTCAATTGAGCGAGATCGAACAGACAGAACTCGAGACCGAGACCACTTCGGCACCAGCAGCGGCTTTTTCTGCGGTTGAAGAAGTGACCGCCGTTGCCACGCCTGAAGTTCCTGTTGAGACACCTTCTTTTGGAAACACTCCATATCAGGCTCCTGAAGAAACAACCGAAACTCTAGATCCAGAACTTGCTTTCGTCGAAGAGGTTCCTGAGGTATCAGAAACTGCAACTTCTGAGAATGCAGTTTCAGAAACTGAAGATTCAGGGGCAGCTTCCGAAGAAGCTCCTAAGGACGAGGACCCATACCGCGTATTCAAGGCCGAGCTGCGCTCGCAACCTGGAAAGTGGTTTGTTGTTCACTCCTACGCAGGATATGAAAAGCGTGTGAAGCAGAACATCGAGAACAGAAAGCTTGCAATCGATGGTGGAGATAAGATCTTCCAGATCGAGGTTCCAATGGAAGACACCATTGAAATCAAGAACGGTCAGCGAAAGCTAATCTCTAAGGT
>JBIIXH010000110.1:0-2909 GCA_044338475.1 Rhodoluna sp. | reverse complement strand
GTCTTTAGCTCACTTTTTACTGCGCGGTTACGCTCAGTGGCCTTGATGTTCGTGCCAATACGCTTGATCTGAGATTTGATATTTGCCATTTATTTTTCTTTCGTTTTGGGGAAACCCAACTTTCTCAAGCTTACTAGCTGGTCCCCGCCTAGAGCAACCAGTATTGGGGCACCAGTTAGCTAGCGTTATGGGACAATGGAGGCTAGCTTTGACCCCCATAGTTTTAGGAAATCGCCCTTGTCTCCACGCGCTAAATCGCAGCTGCAGCCGTCTAAGACGCCTCCAGGGCAAATTCGAAACTTCTGCATCATCGCCCACATTGACCACGGTAAGTCCACACTGGCTGACCGCATGCTTCAGCTAACCGGGGTAGTAGATGATCGCTCAATGCGGGCCCAATACTTGGACCGTATGGATATTGAGCGTGAGCGCGGTATCACCATCAAGTCTCAAGCGGTTCGGATGCCCTGGGATGTAAACGGGGAAGTCTTCGCCTTGAATATGATCGACACCCCTGGCCACGTGGACTTTACCTATGAGGTTTCCAGATCATTAGCTGCCTGTGAAGGTGCGGTGTTGCTAGTTGATGCCGCTCAGGGTATCGAAGCGCAGACTCTTGCAAACCTTTACCTTGCCATGGAAAACGAGCTAACGATTATTCCTGTTCTAAACAAGATTGATCTTCCCGCAGCTCAGCCTGACAAATATGCCGAGGAGCTGGCAAGCCTGATTGGGGGAGACCCAAGTGATTGCCTAAGGGTTTCAGGTAAGACAGGCGTTGGCGTCTCAGAGCTTTTAGACAAAATTATTGCGACCGTGCCGGCACCGGTTGGCGACGCAAATGCGCCAGCCAGAGCGATGATCTTTGACTCGGTCTATGACAGCTATCGCGGTGTTGTGACTTACATCCGAATGATTGATGGATCACTTTCGCCAAGAGAGAAGATTCAGATGATGTCCACTCGTGCCGTGCACGAGTTACTCGAAATTGGAGTGAGCTCACCTGAGCCAGAACCCACCAAAGGCCTTGGGGTTGGTGAGGTTGGATATTTGATTACTGGCGTAAAGGATGTTCGTCAATCCAAGGTTGGCGACACTGTTACTACCGTTGCAAAGCCAGCCACCGAGGCACTAACTGGTTACTCAGAACCACTACCAATGGTTTTCTCCGGTGTCTATCCAATTGATGGTTCAGACTATCCAGATTTACGAGAAGCACTTGATCGACTAAAGCTTTCTGACGCTGCGCTGGTTTACGAGCCTGAAACTTCTGTTGCCTTGGGTTTTGGTTTCCGCTGTGGCTTTCTAGGTCTTTTGCACCTAGAAATCGTTACCGAAAGACTTGAGCGTGAATTTGGTCTGCAACTTATTGCAACAGCACCTTCGGTTGTTTATGAGGTGACCCTCGACGACGGTAAAGAGGTAACCGTCACTAACCCAAGTGAGTTCCCAACTGGCAAGATCAAAAAGGTGTTGGAGCCAATGGTTAAGGCCACAATTTTGGCACCTAAGGACTACGTTGGCACAATTATGGAGCTTTGCCAGTCCCGTCGAGGCGTGATGATTGACATGCAGTATCTAGGTGAGGATCGAGTCCAGCTTCGTTACACCCTTCCACTTGCCGAGATAGTTTTCGATTTCTTTGACCAACTCAAGAGCAAGACTCAGGGTTATGGATCTCTTGATTACGAAGAGGCGGGCCTTGCCGAAGGAGACTTGGTAAAAGTGGACCTTCTCCTTCAGGGAGAACAAGTAGATGCGTTTAGCGCCATTGTTCACAAAGACAAGGCCTATGCCTACGGAGTAATGATCACCGGAAAACTTCGCGAACTGATTCCAAGACAGCAGTTCGAGGTTCCTATTCAAGCCGCTATCGGGGCAAGAATTATTGCTCGAGAATCCATTCGTGCTGTTCGAAAAGACGTGCTTGCAAAATGCTACGGAGGAGACATCTCCCGAAAGCGGAAGCTACTCGAGAAGCAAAAAGAAGGTAAGAAGCGCATGAAGATGGTTGGGCGAGTTGAAGTGCCCCAGGAAGCCTTCATTGCCGCACTGTCTTCGGATGGCGAAAAAAAGGGCGAGAAGAAGGCTAAGTAATTGGCAGCCCCACTTCCTCTAGGAGATAAGCCTCCAGAAAACGGTTTATTCTCAGCATCCGAGATTATTGGTTCGGAATCCAGATCTTTTCACGCCTACGTACACATTCCTTTTTGCACAGTCAAATGCGGTTACTGCGATTTCAATACCTACACCTCAAGTGAACTTGGAACCTTGAAGCAAAGTGATTTTGCTGCGATGCTAGTGGGCGAAATTGGCCTTTCAGCAAACATTCTGAAGCAATCAGATGTCTCACCAAGGAAGCTAAAAACAGTCTTCTTTGGCGGCGGAACGCCATCGCTTCTTCCCGCAGCTGATCTGATTTCAATTCTGAATTCTCTCGAAACCGAGTTTGGTTTCCAAGAGAATGCGGAGATCACCTTTGAGGCCAATCCTGATTCAGTAACTAAAGAGAGCCTCGCCTCTTTGCGAGAAGCAGGTTTCAACAGAATCTCGATTGGAATGCAATCTGCCGTTCCGGATGTGTTGAAAACCCTAGAGCGAACCCACAATCCTGAAAATGTTGCCATAGCTGTGAATATTGCCAAGTCGCTTGGCTATAGAACTTCATTGGATCTAATCTTCGGAGCCCCTGGCGAGAGCTTGTCGCAGTGGGAACAAACCATTCGGCAGGTTATTGATTTAGACCCAGGACATCTCTCGGCTTACTCGTTGATTGTTGAGCCAGGAACCAAGCTTGCTCGTCAGATTAACTCAGGGGAGCTAGCTGAGCCCGATGAAGATCTTCAAGCTGACAAGTATGAGCTCGCAGACAAGTTACTTGCCGAGGCCGGATACAGCTGGTACGAAAT
>JBIIXH010000013.1:0-11856 GCA_044338475.1 Rhodoluna sp. | reverse complement strand
CGCGGCGCAAAAAACAATTGCGTTATTTGCTCTATCTATCCGCGGCCGATACACGGCAACCCCAAAAGCTTACTCTACGAATTAGGCCCTGCGCCAGCCCCAAAGGTTACTCAGCGAAGCGATTGCCGTCTTCCTTGGATTTACTGGGGCGAAGGCATAGAACCAGAAGGAATATCTGGACGATCAGGCCCAAAAGAACTGCTGGTGCAAAGAAGGAAACAAAGGCTGCTAGATCTTCGATTGTTGGGGTAACAACAGCTTCCAAGTAACCAATAGCTCCAACAATTCCGTAAACGAGAGGAATGATTGGCACCAATAAGGACCATAACCATTTGCCTGACCAGCCCGCGTCACGGATTCTTCTCGATGTAACGGCCAGCGACGGAAGAAGGATAAGGATTGCAAAGATGTTTGAAAACGGCGTCGGCTGATTCAGGCTCGCAAGAACATCTTCACTCTGAACCGGTGGCCAGATAGCGGAATCAAGAGTGCCCAGTACGAGCGCCATCAAAACGCTGAATAGCACAAAGTACCAATACTCAGGTCTTGTACTAACGCCACGGAATTGTGCAAAGTTCAAAAAAGCCGACTTTACGGCTCCAGCAAAAGTTACTTTCATTTCAGCCCTAACTGTTGTCTTACTACCTCTAAATCTAGATTGATTTGGGCAACAAGTGAGTCAACGCCATCAAATTTCGCCACCGGCCTCACAAAGTCAACAAACTCCAAGGTCACCACCTTGTCGTATAGATCAAGCTCGGTCTCGTCCAGAACATGAGATTCCACCAGTCTTGGAACCGCCTGGAAGGTCTCATTAATGCCAACCGAATGGGCTGCTGGATACCTAACGCCTTCGGATACTAGCCAACCTGAGTAAACACCGTCCAGTGGAAGATAGCCCTCCGCGTCACGAGAAAGGTTTGCGGTTGGAAAGCCAATCTTTCTGCCAATTTTTAGGCCGTGCTCGACAATACCTACGGCCACATGAACTCGCCCCAGTAATTTGGCTACGCTCGCCACGTCTCCCTCATCCAGAAGATCTCTAACTCGAGTAGTTGAGACCGTTTTCCCATCAATCTCGATTGGCTGGATTACCGATACAGAAAACCCATGCTGCTGCCCAAGAGCTCTAAGCAGCTCCGTGTCCCCTGAACCCTGGTTGCCAAATCTAAAGCCTTCGCCGACCAGCACTGCCTGAGCATGCAAAGCGTCCACAAGTATTTCCTTCACAAACTGCTCTGGGCTTTTACTTGCCAGCTCGTGATTAAACTCCAGCTCGAGAAGCACCTCAGCTCCGGCTGCTTCAATAATCGAGTGCTTTTGGCTCTTGCCGATAATCGGTAGCTTCGCTCGATCCGGTCGAAGTAAGTGATCGGGGTGCTTATCAAAGGTAACAACGGTTGGAACTAGGGACTTGCTAGTTGCGGCCTCAAGTAAATGCGCAAACAGTGATTGATGCCCGAGGTGCAGGCAATCGAACTTGCCTATAGTTACTGCCGTATTTCCAATATCAGAAGGTACGTCTGAAAGGGCTGAATAAGTTTGCAAGCTAGCTGCCCTGACTAGTTTTTCGAATCCACAGCAAGCCTAGAATCGGAAGCACTAGAGGTAGATAGCCATAGCCCGAGCCAAAACCCGACCAAATGCTCGCCTCGACGAAAAGCTCTGGGGCTAGCAGCGAAACAACACCTATAGTCAACACTCCAATTAGTTCAAAGATCACCGATGCCAGAGCAATCGTTTTCCAGGCTGGACCAGATTTTGCAAGTGAAACAGTGGCGAGAAGGTATACCACAGCACTCAGCAGTGACAATGAATAGGAAACTGGAGCTTCCTCGAATTTGGTAATTACCTGGAAGCTTGCCCGAGCGGTAGAAGAGATAGCAAAAACTGCATAAACCAAAATCAGCAGTCTTCCGACGCCAAGTGTTCTTGAGGATTTAGTCAATCTCGCTGCCTTGATCTCTTAGTTAGTAACTACCGGTCCAAATTTGGTGCATGCGAACCAACATGACAGCTACTGTCAAAGAAGCAAGACCCAAAATTATTGTCGACCACCGATTTCTTTCGACCAAACCCCAGAAGCCTGCTCCGATTGGAACCATGA
Organism: Rhodoluna sp.; assembly: GCA_044338475.1. Taxonomy (GTDB): domain Bacteria; phylum Actinomycetota; class Actinomycetes; order Actinomycetales; family Microbacteriaceae; genus Rhodoluna. The sequence goes on along the minus strand of JBIIXH010000013.1, from coordinate 9,749 downwards.
TGGCAACAAGCAGGTATGCAAAGTACTCGACGGTATCAATAGCCGCAGTAGCTCCCCCAGTTACTACAAAAATCGAAACGATGAGCTGGCCGATGAGGCCAAGTAGCACAACAGCCAGCGAGCCAATGCTCCAGAGGCTTGGAAGCTTCTTCATGGCCCCAAGGGTTACAGAGAAGATTCCGGCCGCAACTGCGAACCAAAGCTGGGCTAGATAGAACCACTCAATCATTTTTCTCTCCTTGGAAGACCACAACTGATTTTAAGTCAGATTTCACGCTCTCGAGGACAGCAACCAATTTCCCCTTCATTGAGAGCCCGGCAGCTAACCCCACATGCTCTGCTTTACCTGAAATTTTCTTTCCGTGGATCAAATCTGTAACTTCCGAGTCCGCTAGCTCAATCACCGGAAAAAGTTGCTTTGCAGCCTCCGCTAGTTCAGTTATCCGAAGATCGTCCAGTTCTTCAAGTGAGTTAGCCTCAGCCACATCAAAATGCCCAACTTTGGTTCTTCTAAGTGAGGTTATGTGACCACCAACACCAAGCGCAGCACCTAGGTCTCGAGCTATTGCCCTGATGTAGGTTCCTGAGGAACACTCCACCCGAACTGCTAGATCCAAAAATTCCTCTTGTTTACTCACTGAGAGAACTTCGAAGCTGTGGATCGTTACCTCACGAGCTTTGAGCTCGACTTGCTCGCCTGCTCTAACAAGGTCGTAGGCTCTTTTGCCATCAACTTTGATGGCGCTAACCGATGAGGGGGTCTGCATTATGACGCCGGATAGTTTTGCAACCTCAGCTTGGATTTCACTCTCGGTTAGCTTTAAAATTTTGTCTGCATCAGCAACATAAATTACTTCTGATTGAGAATCATCAGAGACTGTTTGCTGGCCAAGCCGAATGGTTGCCTCATAGGTTTTGTCGGCACCAACCAAAAAGGTAAGAAGTTTCGTTCCAGATTCGATGCCAAGAACTAGAAGGCCGGTAGCCAGCGGGTCCAAAGTTCCAGCATGGCCGACCTTCTTGGTTCCAACCGCCTTGCGAACTTTGGCAACAACATCGTGACTGGTCCAGTCAGTTGGTTTATCAATCAAGACCAAACCAGGTGTGGCCAAGACTAGTCCTCGTCTTCTATTTGCTTTGGTTCCTTGTATGGGTTTAGCTCCCCTGCGTAGCTTGCCGAGGCAGCAATCTTTGCAACCTGAGCATCTCTTGCTCTGGCTTCTGCCAATAGGTCATTTAGGTGAGCCGCATTTTCAGGAAGCTCATCTGCGATGAACTCAAGTGTGGGTGTGAGACGAATGGAAAGATTGTGACCCACATCCCCGCGAATTCGACCCGTGTTTCTTTTGATGATCTCGTTGGAGCGAGCTCTATCCTCGTCAGAACCGTAAACGGTATAAAAGATTTGTGCGTGCTGCAAATCAGGTGTCACCTTAACCTCGGTGATTGTGACAAAACCTAGATCTGGATCTTTAACCGTTTTCTCTAGCGCCTCTGCCACCAGAACCTTGATGCGTTCTGCAAGCTTGCGAGCGCGAGCTACGTCGACCATTTCTAGACCCTAGGCTTCTCGCGCATCTCGAAGGTTTCAATGATGTCCTCGAGTTGCAAGTCGTTGAATCCAGCAAGACCAATTCCACACTCGAAGTCAGTCTTAACCTCGGTTGCGTCGTCCTTGAATCTCTTAAGGGAGTCAACCTTGACGTTGTCGATAATGACCTCGCCACCACGAAGCACCCTGGCCAAAGAGTTTCTCTTGATAGAGCCTGATCGAACAATCGAACCGGCGATAGTTCCGACCTTTGAAGACTTGAATAGTTCGCGAACTTCAGCTGTTCCAAGCTGGAATTCTTCGTATTCAGGCTTGAGCATTCCCTTGAGAGACTTCTCAATGTCTTCTAGGGCTGCATAAATCACGGAGTAGAAACGAATGTCAACACCCTCGCGGTCGGCACGTTCCTTTGCCTTGTTATCTGGGCGAACGTTGAATCCGATGATGATTGCGTTATCAACGGTTGCTAGGTTCACGTCAGACTCAGTTACCGCACCAACACCTCGGTGGATAATGCGAAGCTGAACGGAATCGTCGATTTCGATCTTGAGTAGTGAGTCTTCCAGGGCCTCAACAGCACCGGAAACGTCTCCCTTGATAACTAGGTTGAGAGACTCAACCTTTCCATCTTCGAGTGCCTTGCTGAAGTCTTCTAGGCTGACGCGCTTTCTAGTCTTTGCAAGCAGAGCGTTTCTGTCAGCGGCCTCACGCTTTTCAGCAATCTGGCGAGCTTGACGCTCGTCCTCGGTAACAACAAAAGTGTCACCGGCACGAGGCACGCTTTGAAGTCCAAGCACCTGAACTGGTCTGGAAGGTGTAGCTTGCTCAACCGGTTCGCCATCTTCATTGAACATGGCGCGTACTCGACCGTGCGCACTTCCCGCAACGATAGAGTCACCAACGCTCAAAGTTCCAGACTGAATCAACACGGTGGCAACTGCTCCGCGTCCCTTGTCCAAGTTAGCTTCGATGGCAACACCGCGAGCGTCCTTGTTTGGATTTGCTCGCATATCAAGCGCTGCGTCAGCAGTTAGAAGCACCGCGTCCAGAAGTTCGGTGATTCCCTGCTTCTTCAAAGCAGATACCGGAACAAACATGACGTCACCGCCATACTCTTCTGCAACCAAGTTGAACTCGGTCAGCTGCTGCTTAATCTTGTCTGGGTTGGCACCTTCTTTATCAATCTTGTTTACGGCAACCACAATTGGGACCCCTGCGGACTGGGCGTGGTTTAGGGCTTCAATGGTTTGTGGCATAACACCATCGTCTGCAGCAACAACCAAGATTGCGATGTCAGTTACCTGAGCACCACGTGCACGCATAGCCGTGAAAGCCTCGTGACCCGGGGTGTCAATAAAGGTAATGGCGCGATCAATACCCTCGTGGGTTGTGTGCACCTGGTACGCACCGATGTGCTGGGTAATTCCACCAGCCTCACCAGCTTGAACGTTGGCATTGCGGATCGAGTCCAGCAAAGCAGTCTTACCGTGATCAACGTGACCCATAACGGTTACAACCGGTGGGCGGCCAACTAGGTCTTGCTCTTCATCGTCGTAGTCCGCAGAAACATCCAGACCAAAGCCTTCAAATAGCTCGCGCTCTTCGTCCTCTGGCGAAACCACCTCGATCTTGTACCCAAGCTCCTCTCCAAGAATCTGGAAGGTCTCTTCATCTAGCGATGCGGTGGCTGTTGCCATCTGACCGAGTGCAAATAGCACTGTGATTAGTTGACCGGCGTTGGCATCAATCTTGTCTGCAAAGTCCTGAATCGAGGCTCCGCGACGCAGTCTGATTACTGTCGTGCCATCTCCTCTTGGAACAACTGCTCCACCAAGACTTGGAACGCTTCTTTGTTCGAACTCTTCTCTTTTAGCACGCTTTGATTTTCTTGCTTTGCTCTGACCTCTCGCGCCGCCTCTACCAAAAGCACCTGCAGTACCGCCGCCAACTCCGCGGCCTCTACCGCCAGCTGATGGACGACCCGGAAATCCTCCAGGTGCTCCACCACCCAAGCCGGGTTTTGAAGAACCGAATCCTGGACGAGTAGCGCCTGCACCGGGTCTTGCTCCGCCAGGTCTGGACGCTCCACCTTCAGGTCTTTCTCCTGGACGAGGTGCACCTGGTCTTGCTGCGCCAGGTCTTGCCATACCTTGAGAAGCATTAAATGGATTGTTGCCAGGTCTTGCCATCGGGCGAGGAATTCCCATTCCCTGACTTGACGCAAAAGGATTGTTTCCAGGTCTTGGAATTCCAGGAGTTGCTGGAGCCGCTTTTGGCTCCTTCGGAGCATCGGTAATTGAGCTTGGGGCAAGTCGAGAGGTTTTTGGCTTGGCCTCTTTTACTGGCTCAGCAGAAACGACTGGCTCTTCGGTTACTGGCGCGTCTTCTTTTGTTTTTGCAGCAGCTTTTGGTTTGGCAACTTTTTTCTCTTTGGGCTTAGCGTCAGGAAACGCAGCTCGAAGCTTCTTTGCTACTGGAGGAGCGATTGTTGAAGATCCGCTTTTGACGTATTCGCCAAGTTCTTCTAATTTGGCCAAAGCCACCTTGGTGTCAATGCCAAGTTCTTTAGCTACGTCGTAAACACGTGGTAGCGCCACTTACTTCTCCTGTCTGGGCCTTCCCAAACAGGGCAGGCCGTTAAAGCTGTTGGATACTCATTTCGAGTTACTCATTTACTCGCCAACATCTTTTCTACCTTTTCTAATTTTTCGTATTCTCAACAAACCAGAAAATCAGCCATAAAGACCAAAAATCCGATTGATTCTTTCCTTATTCTAGCCCCAAAGGACTAAAAGGCTCTAGTCGTCTTCGAGAATACTGTCGGGCTGAATGTCAATCTTGGCGCCAGTTAGTTTTGCTGCCAAGCGTGCATTTTGACCCTCTTTACCAATGGCAAGAGATAGCTGAAAATCAGGGACCAAAACCCTAACTTGGCGTTCCTCCGCATTGATCATGAAGGCACTCGAGGCCTTAGCCGGGGACAAAGCTTGGGTTACGAACTCGGCCAAATCCTCGGAATAATCCACGATGTCAATCTTTTCGTCATTGAGCTCAGACTGGACAGCTCTGACTCGCTGGCCCAATTCCCCAATGCAGGCACCCTTGGCGTTGATCGCTGGATCCTTGGCGCGAACGGCAATCTTGGTTCGGTGGCCAGCTTCTCTAGCAACCGAAACAATCTCAACAACACCGTCGGCGATTTCTGGAACTTCTAGGGCAAAGAGTTTTCTAACCAAACCTGGGTGGGTTCTGGAAACAGTTACCTGAGGGCCTTTGGTCCCCTTTGAGACGTTGGTTACGTAAACCCGAATCCTCTTTCCGTGAGCGTAGTCCTCGCCCGGCACTTGCTCTTCTGGAGGCATGATGGCTTCGATTGAACCTAGGTCAACGTAAACCATGTATTGGCGCTGACCTTGCTGGATTGTTCCAGCAACAATGTCGCCGTCTTTGCCTTTGAACTCTCCAAAAACACCCTCGTCGTTGATCTCACGAAGCTTTGATGCGATTACCTGTTTGGCAGCGCCTGCGGCAATTCGACCAAAGTTATCTGGGGTAGCCTCGGTTTCGCCCGTTTGATTGCCTTCTTCGTCAAGAACGGGGGTAAAGATAAGAACGTGTCCGGTTTTCTGATCTAGGTGCGCGCGGGCCTGATCGGTGTTACCGACACTTCGGTGATAAGCGGCCAATACGGCGGCCTCGATGATTTCAACAAGCTCCTTGAAAGGAATCTCGTTTTCGCGCTCAATGTTTTTCAGAACACTTAGGTCGATGTCCACTTGCAACACCTCCAAAAGTTCTTATTTGACTGCAGACAAAACAGAGTCTAGCTTGATAGCCGCTCTTTCCCCAGTCCTTCTATTCCAAAGCTCTACTTCCCCAGTTTCAAGACCCTTACCAACAATCACCACAGTTGGGATTCCGATCAACTCAGCGTCCGAGAATTTCACTCCAGGAGAAACCTTCGCTCGGTCATCCAACAAAACGGTCTTTCCGGTGCCTTCAATTTCGGCTGCTAGTTTCTCAGCAGCTTCGTAAACAGCATCATCTTTGCCGGCTGCAACAACATGCACATCCGCTGGAGTAACAGACTTAGGCCAAATAAGCCCCTTGTCATCGTTATTGGCCTCAGCCAAAACAGCAACCAAGCGGGTAACTCCAATTCCGTAGGAACCCATGGTTACGGTTACCAACTTGCCGTTTTCATCTAGGACCTTGAGATCAAGTGCCTCGGCATACTTTCTACCCAGCTGGAACACGTGACCAATTTCAATTCCTCTGGCAAGCTCGAGCTCGCCAGATCCATCTGGCGCTAGATCGCCAGCTCGAACCTCTGCAATGTCAGCAATTCCATCGGCTGTGAAGTCGCGACCCATAACCAAACCGAATACGTGCTTCTCGTTCTCGTTAGCTCCAGTAACCCACGAAGTTCCACTAACCACCCTTGGGTCCAAAAGATACCTAATGCCCGCTGGAGCTTTTACCCCTAAGAACTGAGTTCCAGATTTTGTTGGACCGATGTAACCCTTTATTAGCAGTTTGTGTTTCGCAAAATCTTCATCGGTTGCCGCAGTTACCTGGTCAGTTCCAAAGAATGCTTCCGCACGCTTTTGATCGACTTCTCGATCTCCTGGAATACCAACAATCACAATCTCGCTCTTGCCTTCGGCGGAGGTAACGGCCAAGACAACGTTTTTCAGAGTGTCGGAAGCACTCCAACTTGAACCGTCGCTTCTTTTGACCTTTGCGTTTGCCAACTCAACTAGAGATTTAATGGTCGGTGTGTTTGGTGAATCGTGAACCTCAGCAGCTGGAGCTTTACTGAAATCAATCTCGGCTGGTACAACGCTTTGCACAGCCTCAACGTTTGCAGCATATCCGCCAGCGGAGCGAACAAATGTGTCCTCACCGATTGGTGAAGGTGACAAGAACTCTTCTGATTTAGATCCACCCATCGCACCAGCGTCTGCCTTCACGATTACATACTCAACACCCAATCTGGTGAAAATACTTTCGTAGGCAGCGCGCTGAGCTTGATAGGAAACTTCTAGGCCCTCATCGTTTACGTCAAAGCTGTAAGCATCCTTCATCACAAACTCGCGGCCACGTAGCAAGCCAGCTCTTGGTCTTGCCTCATCGCGATACTTGTTTTGAATTTGATATAGCGAAAGAGGAAGGTCTTTGTAGCTCGAGTAAAGATCTTTCACCAACAGAGTGAATACTTCCTCGTGGGTAGGAGCAAGTAGGTAATCGGCTTTCTTGCGGTCCTGCAACCTAAACAGGTTGTCTCCATACTCGCTCCAGCGGCCGGTAGTTTCGAAAGGCTCTCTTGGCAACAGCGCTGGAAAGAAGACTTCTTGTGAGCCAGCGGCGGCCATCTCTTCGCGGATGATTTTCTCGATTTTGGCCTTAACCAAAAGGCCAAGTGGTAGCCAGGTGTAGATACCTGGAGCTGCTCTTCTTATATACCCTGCACGAAGAAGCAGCCGGTGGCCCTGAACGTCAGCGTCGGAAGGGTCTTCTCGCAATGTGCGAAGGAAGAGGTGACTTAGACGAATAGGCATGGGGTCAATGTTACCGCCAGCTGGCTACTTGTCTTTGACTAAAACCTGCGGAGAGCCAACAAGTGTTGGGTCCATCTCGGCAGCTAAGCGGTTTGCCTCTTCAATCAAGGTTGCAACAATTTCTGACTCAGGGACAGTCTTGATAACTTCACCCTTTACGAAAATCTGTCCCTTACCATTACCCGAGGCAACGCCAAGATCTGCCTCGCGGGCTTCACCTGGACCATTTACAACGCAGCCCATAACCGCAACTCTTAGGGGCACGGTCAGCTTCTCGAGTCCTGCAGTTACGTCATTGGCAAGTTTGTAAACATCAACCTGAGCACGACCACAACTTGGGCAACTCACAATCTCTAACTTGCGAGGTCTTAGGTTCAAAGATTCCAAAATCTGAGAACCAACTTTGATTTCCTCTGCTGGTGGAGCAGAAAGTGAAACTCGGATTGTGTCACCGATACCCTTCGAGAGCAATGCACCAAAAGCTACCGAGGACTTGATGGTTCCCTGGAAGGAAGGTCCAGCCTCGGTCACACCAAGATGCAATGGCCAGTCGCCACGTTCGGCTAGTAGCTCGTAAGCGCGAACCATAACAACAGGGTCGTTGTGCTTCACCGAAATCTTGAAGTCGTGAAAATCGTGCTCCTCGAACAAGCTTGCTTCCCAAACCGCAGACTCAACCAATGCTTCTGGTGTGGCCTTTCCATACTTTTCCAAAAGTCTTGGATCTAGCGAACCCGCATTAACGCCAATGCGAATGGAAATTCCTGCATCCTTTGCAGCCTTGGCAATTGGCCCAATCTGGTTGTCAAACTGTCGGATGTTTCCTGGGTTTACTCGAACCGCACCGCAACCGGCGTCAATCGCCTGAAAAACATACTTTGATTGGAAATGAATATCTGCGATAACAGGGATCTGGGACTTCTTGGCAATGATGTGTAAGACATCGGCATCGTCTTGTGACGGGCAGGCAACTCGAACTATGTCGCAACCAGAGGCGGTTAGCTCTGCGATCTGCTGCAAGGTTCCATTGATGTCGGTTGTTGGAGTTGTGGTCATCGACTGCACCGAAATAGGTGCTTCGCTACCAACTTGAACCTTGCCAACCATGATTTGCCTGGTTTTACGCCTTGGGGTTAGTACGGGTGGCGGTGGCTTAGGTAGCCCTAGGTTTACAGCTGGCACATTGCTCCTCGAATGAAGTTCTCTTGCCCTTAAAGCTTACGCAGTCAAACTGGGTTTATCGAAATAGCCCTAGCCAAACAGGGAAATTGGGTTGATCAGGTCGGCGATAATCAACAAAAGTGATATCGCAATCAGGGCAATAAAAACGGCCCAGGTCAATGGCATCAACAAAGCAGTGTCCGCAGGGCCTGGGTCTTTCTTGCCCGCTAGCTTGAATAGACCGCGCTTCATGCTCTCGTAAACTCCCCCGGCAACGTGTCCACCATCAAGAGGAAGTAGCGGCAACATATTGAAAACAAACAACGCAAAGTTCAAGGAACCAAGAATTGAAATACCGGTTGCTAGCTTGTCTGAAAACTCAGTTTGTTCGGAGGCGGCAACTTCACCCGCAATTGCACCGATGCCAACAATAGAAATAGGTCCATTTGGATCTCGTTCGCCGTATCCCAGAGTTGATGCGGTAACTTCAACAATTTTCTGAGGAAGCTGCAGAATTAACTGTCCTATTTGAAGCATCGTCTTACCCGATGCTTCCAAGGAAGTTCCAATCGATACCGGAATTCGTTCTGGGGTTAAGAAAACACCGAGAAAAGGCTGGGGTGCTGTGACAATGTCTCCGTTGTCATCAAGAATTGGGTTTCCAAGATTGTCAAACTGCGGACGCTGCTGAATGACCGCGCTAACGGTTAGCGAAACTACCTCATCTGCGCGCTTTACTTCGAACTCCGCAGTCGGAGTGCTAGTTAGCAACTCGCGAATTTGAACCCAATCCTGAGCCGGTTTCCCAGCGACAGCCACAATTTCGTCTCCTGCCTCAAGGCCAGCAAGGTGGGCTGGGGTTTGATCGGAAACAGCGCAGCTTGATTGCGTGGAGTCCAAGCAAACCGCAACAGATTCGATTTTTAGCGAGCTTTGAAAAACACCAAAACCAGACAGCGCAATGACTGTGAGGATAACCCCCAGAACCAGATTCATGAATGGGCCACCGAGCATGATGATCATGCGCTTGCCAACAGGTAGCTGGTAGAACTTCCGGTTTTTATCTTTTGGAGTTTCTTCCTCCGAGTGGGCAAGTCTGGCTTGAGAAATCATGTCCGCAAAGAATCCCGTTTTGGTTTCAGGTTTTTTTGCCGGCGGATACATGCCCAGCATTGCGATGTAGCCACCAAGTGGAATGGCCTTGAGGCCATACTCGGTTTCACCCTTTTTTCTAGAAAACAGCGTCGGACCGAAACCGATCATGTACTTCGTGACCTTGACACCGAAGGCCTTGGCTGGAAGTAGGTGGCCTAGCTCGTGAAGGCCAATTGAGAATGCGATACCAAAGGCAATGAATAAAATGCCGGCCAGATACCAAAGTGTTTCGCTCACGACACCAATCTAACTCACGGCACCGACCAACTGAGCTTGGCTATTCACATTCTGGGGAAACTAGCAGGCCTTGGCAATTTGAG
>JBIIXH010000109.1:0-2932 GCA_044338475.1 Rhodoluna sp. | reverse complement strand
ACTTTCTTTGATCGAAGTTCTGGAAGTGTCGATAACGTTCGCAAGACTAGAGTTTGCTCGCTACCAAAACAGTAAGGTCAACCAAGCGGTTTGAGTATCCCCACTCGTTGTCATACCAGGCACTGATCTTGACGGTGTTGTCAATCACCTTAACCAAACCGGCATCAAAAATAGACGAGTGCGGATCGGTGACGATGTCCGAGGACACAATCTCGTCTTCGGTGTAAAGAAGTATGCCCTTCAATGGACCCGCAGCGGCTTTTTTGTAAGCAGCCTTGATTTCATCGATGGTGACTGTTTTCTTGGACACAAGGGTCAGATCGGTGATTGATCCCGTTGGCACTGGAACTCGAAGCGCGAATCCGTCTAGCTTGCCCTTGAGTTCAGGAAGCACTAACCCAATTGCCTTAGCCGCTCCCGTAGAGGAAGGGACAATGTTGATAGCTGCGGCTCGCGCCCTTCTAAGGTCGCCGTGTGGGCCATCTTGAAGATTCTGGTCCGCTGTGTAGGCGTGGATGGTGGTCATCAAACCGTTGACGATTCCGAACTCGTCATTGAACACTTTTGCAAGCGGGGCAAGGCAGTTTGTGGTGCACGAGGCGTTTGAGATGATGTGGTGGTTTGCAGGGTCGTAGAGATGCTCATTCACTCCAATAACGAAGGTGGCATCTTCGCCAGTTGCTGGCGCTGAGATTAGAACCTTCTTAGCCCCTGCCTCAATATGTTTGATGGCATCCTTGGCGTCAGTAAAGCGACCGGTTGACTCGATAACTATCTCAACGCCTAGGTCACCCCAGCCTAAGTTTGCAGGGTCTTTCTCAGCTAGTACCTTGATCTTGTAGTCTCCGACAAGAATGTTCTGTCCTTCGACTCGAACGTCCTGGTTAAGCCTTCCGGTCACGGAGTCGTATTTGAGGAGATGAGCCAGGGCTTTTGGGTCGGATAAGTCGTTTACCGCAACGATTTCAAGGTCTGTGCCCTTTGCAAGCTCTGCCCGAAGATAATTTCGCCCGATTCTTCCAAAGCCATTAATTCCAACTTTTGTAGTCAAGGTGTTCCATTTCGCTTGGCGCCAGAGGCGCGATTGATTGGGTTAGCCCACGCAGCCTCGGGTGGAGTTATCAGACTAGCAGTAGACCCTTTGTTTGACCCCTAGCCGCCTCGAACCGAGCCTGAACGTCTGGCCATGAGACAATCTTCCAAAACGCTGCCACATAGTCAGCCTTGACGTTCTGGTAATCGAGATAGAAAGCGTGCTCCCACATGTCAAGCATAAGAAGGGGCACTGTGGCTGGCACTAGGTTTCCCTGGTGGTCGTATAGCTGCTCAATAATCAGTTTTGAACCCAGGACATCCCAGGCAAGAATCGACCAACCAGAGCCCTGGATACCCAGAGCGGATGCTGTGAAATGGGCCCTAAAGCCATCAAAACTGCCGAAGAACTCATCAATGGCTGCAGCCAGCTCGCCAGTTGGCTTGTCTCCGCCGTCTGGGCTTAGGTTTTTCCAGAAAACTGTGTGGTTCACATGACCTGCAAGATTGAAGGCTAGATCCTTCTGCAACTTATTAACCCAGGTGAGGTCGTTTTTCTCGCGTGCCTCGGCAAGAAGATCCAGCGCACTGTTTGCACCGTTAACGTAAGCAAGATGGTGCTTGTCGTGATGAAGCTCCATGATGCGACCCGAAATATTTGGCTCGAGAGCTCCGTAGTCATAGCTCAAATCTGGAAGTGTGTACTTACCCATGTGTGGTCTTCTTTCCTCGGTGTTTCTATTATCTTACGTTCTAGATGCTCTAGTCGTTCTCGACCTCTTCGGGTAAGAATGCGTCCGTTCCGTCAATTCCAAGTTCTTCAGCTCGCTTGTCGGCCATCGAAAGCAAACGCCTAATGCGTCCGGCAACCGCATCCTTGGTCATTGGTGGGTTAGCTAGCCTGCCAAGCTCATCAAGGCTCGCTTGTTTGTGTTTTAGTCGCAGCTCCCCCGCATATTTCAAATGCTTGGGAATGTCAGCCCCGAGAATCTCGAGAGCCCGTTCCACCCTAGCTCCAGCTGCCACAGCCGCCTGTGCGGAGCGACGAAGATTCGCGTCGTCGAAATTTGCCAACCGGTTTGCAGTAGCTCGCACTTCACGACGAAGTCGCAACTCTTCCCATTTCAAAAGCTGCCCGTGCGCTCCCATTTGAGTAAGCATTGCCGAGATAGCATCGCCATCTCGGATGACAACCCTGAACATTCCCCTAACTTCTCTTGGCTTAGCAATGACCCCTAATCTCCTTGCCACACCAACAAGCGCCATCGCAACCTCGTTACCTGGAGAAGTAACCTCTAGAGCCGCCGATCTTCCTGGATCCGTAAGCGACCCATGGGCGAGAAACGCACCACGCCAGACGGCTTGGGCTTCTCCCAAGGACCCAGCGACCAAAGTCGCAGGTAATCCCCTGGCGGGTCTTCCGCGGCTGTCAACTAGTCCAGTCTGTCTTGCAAGGGTGTCACCTTGTCCAAGAACTCGAATTTGATATCTACTGGTTTTGCGAATCCCTCCAGCCGATATGACTGACAACTCGCTCTCGCACCCGAACAGTTCGGAGAGATCTTTTCTTACTCTTCTTGCAACTTGTGCGGAATCCAACTCAACCTCAATGACAACCTTGCCTGATACCAAGTGCAGGCCGCCAGCGAGCCGAAGTATAGTTGCCAGCTCTGCCGAACGAACAGCGCTCTTCGAAACTTCAACTCTCGCCAACTCGTCTTTGATGTCTGCGGTTAATGCCATTAACTACTCCTTGCCCAAGTCTCGGTGCCTTACCGTGACCGCTACTTCTACATTTGACGCCAGTGCTTTCCCAAGCTCGCTTGCCACCGCAACTGAGCGATGCTTGCCCCCGGTGCATCCGATTGCGATTGTGGCATAGTGCTTGTTCTCGCGAGCA
>JBIIXH010000012.1:0-11926 GCA_044338475.1 Rhodoluna sp. | reverse complement strand
CAGCCAATTGAATTACAAGAAAAAGAAGGCCTAGCCCTAATCAATGGAACAGACGGCATGCTTAGCATGTTGATTCTGGCTCTTGCGGATCTAGAAAAACTTTGCGACCAGGCGGATGTTATTGCGGCTATGAGTGTAGAGGCCCAAATGGGAACAGATCAGGTCTTTAGGCCAGAACTGCACGGAGCCCTGAGGCCCCACCCTGGCCAAGCAAAAAGCGCCGCAAACATGTTTGCTGCCCTTGCAGGTTCTGAGGTTGTTGCTTCTCATAAAGACGGCGATGACAAGGTTCAGGATGCATATTCACTTCGTTGTGCCCCACAGGTTGCAGGAGCAGTAAGAGACACCGTTTCTCACGCAAGCCTTGTTGCAACTCGCGAACTAGCTTCAACAATTGATAACCCGGTGGTTTTGGAATCAGGCGAAGTGACCTCAAACGGAAACTTTCACGGAGCACCAGTTGGTTACGTTCTTGATTTCCTTGCTATTGCTGCAACTGACCTGTCCTCCATCTCTGAGCGCAGAACCGATCGCATGCTCGATAAGCATCGCTCGAGCGGCCTAAGCCCTTTCTTGGCAGGTGACGCTGGAGTTGATTCAGGTTTGATGATTGCTCAATACACCCAAGCTGCATTAGTTTCTGAAAATAAGCGGCTATCTGTTCCAGCAAGCGTTGATTCAATTCCATCTTCTGCGATGCAAGAAGATCACGTATCGATGGGTTGGCACGCGGGAAGAAAGCTAAGAAAAGTAGCTGACAATCTCCGCAGGGTTTTAGCCGTTGAACTCGTCACAGCAGCTAGAGCTCTTGAGATGCGGGCTCCACTAAAGCCAGCTAAGGTCACCGGAGAATTATTGTCTAGGCTCAGGAAAGTAGTTCCAGGAGTTGGACCAGACAGGTTCTTGGCTCCAGAGCTAGAAGCCGCAGAATCTTTATTGCGGTCCTAGTTTCCAGCCACGGGGCTCGTTGTCTTCTGGCAGAATAGAAACATGACTACACATACACATGTTGCTTCAATCAAAACTAACCACGGCGAAATCAAGGTAAACCTTTTCGCCCTTCACGCGCCAAAGACAGTTGAGAACTTCGTAGGTCTCGCAACTGGAACCATCGACTGGGTTCACCCCAGTCGTGGCCCACAGGCAAAAGGTACGCCACTATATAACGGCGTAATCTTTCACCGTATTATTCCTGACTTCATGATCCAAGGTGGTGACCCAACTGGAACCGGAATGGGTGGCCCTGGCTACCAGTTCGGTGACGAGATTCACCCAGAACTCACCTTCAACGAGCCTTACAAGCTAGCTATGGCAAACGCCGGACCTGGCACTAACGGCTCACAATTTTTCATCACCACAGCACCAACTACTTGGCTATACGGTAAGCACACCATCTTTGGAGATGTTGTTGACGAAGTGAGTCGGAAGATTGTGGACAAGATTCAAGCTGTTGACACCAACGCGTCTGACAAGCCGCTTGACGATGTGGTTATTGAGTCCATCTCAATCGAAACTCTCTAGAGTCCCGCTGTGGCAAGATTGAAATCGAGTCAGCCAAAAGTTACCGTTTGGCTGATCTCGATCAATCTGCTTATCTGGCTCGCTCAGGTTATTCCTGGCTCTAGTGTCACTAACACGCTTCTATACGCGCCACTTCTAACCACGATCGAACCTTGGCGGATGCTTACCGCAGGTTTCGTTCACTCGCCAGATAGCCCTTGGCACATTCTGATTAACGCTTACTCGATTTACATATTCGGTCGAGTAATCGAACCCATGCTTGGTCCAGCAAGGTTCTTGGCGCTTTATCTAATTTCAATCGTTGGCGGATCAGCCATGGTGTTGTGGCTAGGAAGCCCTGTAACTCCTGTGGTTGGAGCATCAGGAGCGTTTTTTGGATTGATGGGTGCTTACTTCATCATGCTTAGAGCCATCGGCGATAACAGCGGACAGCTACTTGCTTTGATTGCCGTGAACTTAGCCTTTGGGTTTTTCTTCCCGGGTATCTCTTGGCAGGGTCACTTGGGTGGTTTGCTTGCCGGAATGGCTGTCACGGCTGTTTATGCGAGAACAAGATACAAGTCAGCTCTGACCCAGAAGATTCAGGTTTTGGGCGTGCTGCTATTGATTATTGCTTTGATTGCTGCGGGAGTGATTTTTCGGCTAGGGCCGATGTTTTCCTAAAGCATTACTTCCAGCGAGTTGACATCATGAAGCCAACCATGGCGATGCCAAAGCCAATCAAGATGTTCCAGTTGGAAAGATTCAGTGGTGTTGCAGCTCCTAGAGGGAACTGAGCGCTAGTCACGTAGTAAGTGATGATCCAAAAAAGTCCAACAATCATGAAGCCAAACATCACTGGCTTGAACCAAACCGGGTTTAGCGAGTCTTCGGAATCCTTAGGCTTTGCAACCTTTTCGGTCTTTGGCTTGCGCTTAGGAAGCTTAAGGGAACGCTTTTTTGGTGACGTTGAGTCGTCTTCAGGGGTAGAAGTCAATTTAGGCATGGTCATAATTCTACAAGTAGGCTTTGATTAAGATGACCAAGATTCTCGTGCTGGATAACTATGACAGCTTCGTATACACGCTAAGTGGCTATTTACAGCAGCTTGGGGCCACAACCGACGTTATTAGAAACGACGCAGTAACTGCAGAAGAGCTTCCAGAGCTAATGAAAAAGTACGACGGTGTGCTAATTAGCCCAGGTCCTGGAACCCCAAAAGATGCTGGATTGAGCATCGACGTTGTCCAGATTGCCCTTGAAACTAACCAGTCGGTTTTTGGGGTCTGCTTAGGTCATCAGGCAATTGCCGAGGCCATGGGAGCCACCGTAACCAGCGCCGAGGAATTAATGCACGGAAAAACCAGTCAGGTTGAACACGACAACAGTCTGGTATTCAAAGACGTACCAAGTTCGTTTAGAGCCACCAGGTACCACTCGTTGGCAGTTGTAGATAACACAGTGCCCAAAGATCTTGTTGTTACTAGCCGAACTAAAGGTGGCGTCATCATGGGATTACAACACATCACAAAACCAATTTATGGAGTTCAGTTTCACCCCGAGAGTGTCTTAACCGAAGGTGGTTATCAGATGCTCGGAAACTGGCTCGAGTCGATTGGCCTTAAGGGAGCAGCAGCTAAAGCTAAAGAGCTTTCGCCAATGATTAAGTTCTAGGGACTCGGCGCCGGTGCTGGTGCGGCGATGCAATTCAAAGTCAAAGTCACGGTCTGCTTCTGTTCAAAAAGCCCTGCTGGAACTGACTGTGATTCGATTACCGAACCAACTGTTCCACCAGCTGCGGTGCAGTTGGCTGGGGGTTGAATTACAACTTCGAATCCAACTTCAGGAGCCTGCATGGCTCGCTGGGCTTCAATCGAAGTCAAGGAGACAACATTAGGAACCAAGACTCGCCCGTCCGATACCAAAAGCTTGACAGCAGTTCCTTCCGAAACATCGGTGTTGGCTGCAGGAGCAGACTCAATGACTTGGCCCTTGGCTATAGTTGCCGAGTTAGCTGAAGTGATTCCACCAAGTATTAGCCCAGCTTCTTCTAAAGCCTTCTTGGCTTCCGATTCCGTCATACCCTCTAGGAATGGAACAGAGGACTCAGGTTTTCCTGAAGAGACATAAACCTCAACTGTTGTTTGAGCAGGGATTTTGGTTCCAGCCGGTGGATCAGTTCTAATGACCACACCTTCTTTTACATCGTCGCTGGCCTCAAGAAGTCTTAGAACGATAAGTCCTTGATCTTCAAGCACTTTGCTTCCGTCTTCATAGAGAGCACCCGAGATGTCAGTTACTTCAATACCTGTGGTGTTGTCGGGGTCGATAGGAGAAAAAGCTCCGCCAAGTGCAACTAGCCAAATTATCAACCCAACAAGTGTTACCGCAACACCAGATCCAACACCCCAGAGCATCTTGGTCGAAGGCTGATCTTTTGACGTGCGATCGCGTAGCTTGATCGAAGTAGTTGGCTCACCGGTTGTGTATTCAACACCAATTTCTTTGAAGAAATCTTCTGGGTCAACTGATCCGATCACTTCGGTCGGAAGAGCTTCTTGAACTGGAGCCACCGTAGTCTTTGGTTCTGCTCCAACCTTAGGAAGAGATTCTCCGCGAACCGCAGCCATTAGGTGATCGCGGAATTGCTCAGCGGTCTGGAAACGCTCCTCGCGATCTTTAGCAAGTGCGTTTAGAACTACCTGATCTAGCTCAGGTATGATTTCAGGATTGTGCTCTGAAGGAGGTGAAACTTTTTCACTTACGTGCTGGTATGCAACTGAAACTGCAGTGTCACCCTTGAATGGAGGTCTTCCTGCCAACATTTCATACAACAACACACCCATTGAGTAGAGGTCAGTTCTTGAATCAACAGCTTCGCCTCGTGCCTGCTCCGGTGAGAAGTACTGAGCTGTTCCAACAATTCCTGCGGTGTGCGCCTGAGTCTCTGAAGAGTCAGAGATGGCCCTGGCGATACCAAAGTCCATAACCTTCACTTGGCCTTCAGCGGTGACCATGATGTTGGAGGCTTTGATGTCGCGGTGAATAATTCCTGCTTTGTGGGAAATCTCTAGAGCGGTAAGGACACCCTTAGCGAAGTCAACAGCCTCTTTCAAGCTCAACTTCTTCTCGTGCATTAGATCGCGTAGGAGTTTTCCGTTTACATACTCCATGATGATGAAAGGAGTCTTGATCTGGTTTCCATTGCTGTCGGTAGAAACTTCCTCGCCAGCGTCGTAGATACGAACGATAGTCGGGTGAGCCATTTTCGCTGAAGCCTGGGCTTCCTTAGCAAAACGGGACTCGAAGGTCTCATCGCTAGCGAGGTCCGATTTTAGAAGCTTGATAGCAACCTTGCGTCCAAGACGCAGGTCAACTCCTTCAAACACATCGGCCATACCCCCACGACCGATTAGCTCGCCCACTTGATAGCGGCCAGCTAGTACACGTTCTTGCTCAGACAATTGTTTCTCCCCAGTTCTCTATCTCTAATAATACCAATCGCATAAGACCTAACCTCCGTCAGATGAAGCGGGAGAAGGGGTGATGCTTCCAGTGGGAGTCGGCGTCGTAGTCACCGTAGGTGTTGCTGTCGGTGTCTTGCTAGGAGTTGGAGTCGGAGTCGGAGCAGCTTCACCTTGGATGTAATAGAAAATTCTCACTGTGGAACCAACCGCCACTTGTCCAAGGCCCTCTACTTGGTAAACCTCAAGAATTCTTGAATCGCTTGGGTCTAGTGCCTCTCCAGGAACGTCTTCAACGACCAAGCCTTTTTGGGTTAGGAACACCTTGGCATCCGCCACTTTCTTACCCATCACATCTGAAAGAAAGACGCTGACCGTGGACGCTGGTCTTTCCGCTGGGTCCGAAGGTTGTTTCGACACCGAAATAGAAGGGGACGGGCTTGGTGAAGATTCTGAAACCAAACTCACAACTATCGCAATCATTACTCCAGCTGCCGCCGCCACCAAAACTCCAATGAGCGCCAACCACGGCCAAACTATTGGCAATTTGGTCAGTGGCTCGGTCTCGGGATTTGGTTCGATGTCTGTGACTTTGGTAACTGGAAAAGTGTCCGGGTCAAAAACCTCGGTAGCTGAAACACCTTCCAGTTGCAACCTCAAGGCTTTGGCTCTGTTAGATAGATCAAGTGCGCTACCTGGTCTTTGGTTTGGCTTCTTGGCAAGACAGGCCAGCACGAGCTCTTGAACACGCTTGTCTATGTCGTCTCCCATAGCGGGTGGCTTGTCATTGATTTGCGCCATAGCGATGACCATCTGAGATTCGCCAGTGAATGGACGTCTACCGGTTAGCGCTTCGTAGGCAACTATTCCTAGCGAGTAAATATCAGTTGATGGTGTTGCCTGCTTACCGGTTGCTTGTTCAGGAGATAGGTACTGAACCGTTCCCATGACTTGACCGGTCGCGGTCAAGGCAACCTGATCGGCAACCCTTGCTATTCCAAAGTCAGTTATCTTAACTTTGCCCGCAGGAGTAATAAGCAAGTTTCCAGGCTTGATGTCACGGTGAACTAAACCATCCTCGTGCGCGGCGTGCAAAGCTTTGGCTGTTTGTTCAACAATGCTGAGAACTTCAATTTCGGAAAGCTTGATTCGTTTTTCAATGATTCGAGCAAGCGAATCTCCTGAAACAATTTCCATAACAAGGTATGCAGAACCAGAACCTTCGCCGTAGTCATAAACGTCGGCAATGCCGACGTGATCGACTCTGGCAGCGTGACGCGCTTCAACTCGGAATCTTTCTAAGAATCCTGGATCCCCCATGAATTCTGGCTTCAAAATCTTGATCGCAACGTCTCGCAAGATAACTTCGTCATGCGCTCGCCAAACCTCACCCATACCGCCGATAGCAATGCGGTCAACTAGTCGATAACGGTTTCCATAAACTTGTCCAGCTTCTGGTTTCATTTACCAAACACCGCCCGGAAAAAATCTCTTGCAACTGGAGCCGCGGTCACGTTTCCGCTGGATCCACTGTCGCGGCCTCCACCATCTTCAATCACAACCGCGAGGGCAATTGTTGGGTTCACAGACGGCGCAAATCCGGTGAACCAAAGAGTTGGCCTAACCCCTTCGCCGTTTTCGGCAGTTCCGGTCTTTCCAGCAACCTCGATATCTGTAACCGCTCCATTGCTAGCAACTCCGCTGCGCACAGATTCAATCATCATCTGCTTCAGGCTCTCGGCCGTTGCCGCAGTTATTGGTTGTGATAGAACCCCTGGCTTAGGAGCATCAATCACAGAAAGGTTTGGACTAATTACACTCTCGATCAGATTTGGCTTCATGATGATTCCGCCGTTAGCTATGGCGGATGAGATCATGGCCATCTGAAGAGGTGTTACTCGGACGTCATACTGACCAAATGAACTAAGTGCCAACTGAGCTTCGTCCATTTCGGCAGGGAAGATGCTCGGGGTTACCACCATCGGAACCCTGAGCTCTTTGCCAAAACCGAATAGCTCTGCTTGAGCCCTAATACGGTCTTGGCCTAAAGCAAGACCCAACTCAACGAAAGGAATGTTGCAACTTAGCGACATTGCTTCAAGCAAAGTCACTGTTGCGCCTCCTGACCCACAAGCGCGGTCGTTGGCATTGAACACTTCAGATGTCGAGTTTGGGAGTTGGATTGAAGATGGGTTTTGAAGCGTTGAGTCGCTGGTGTAAAGACCAGACTCCAAAGCGGCTGCTGCCACCACAAGCTTGAAAACAGAACCTGGGTGATACAGGTCACCACTGATTGATTTGTTGATTAGTGGCTTGTTTGGGTCAGTTTCCAATCTGGTGTAGTTATCGGAAACAACCTGGTTGTCGTGGCCTGCCAACTCGTTTGCATCGAATCCAGATTTAGAAACCATAGCGAGAATGTTTCCGGTCGTTGGATCCAGGGCGATGATCGAGCCCTGCAGATTGCCAAGTGCATCCCAGGCAGCTTGCTGCATAAGTGGATCAATGGTTAGCTCAACTGCTGCACCAGATACTGGGTTACCAGATAGAACAGCATTGAACTTCTCAAAGAACTGCGATGAGCTTTGACCGGACAAATAAGAGTTCAATGCGGCTTCCACCCCAGTTGCACCTCTAAACACCGAGAAGTATCCGGTAACAGCTGAATACATCGAGTTGTCGTAGACGCGAAGGTAGCGGTAGGCATCATCAGATTCAATCGAGCTAGCGATCGGCTTGCCATCAACCAGAATCGGTCCGCGAAGGGTTTTGTATCCTTCGTAAAGACTTCTAACATTTCTGGGATCATCGGCCAAGGCTTCGCTATCAACTGCCTGGATGGTCGAAGCTGAGATAAACAGTGCCAAGAACATGGTTGCAACCACCAAAGAAACTCTCTTTAGCTCTCTAATCATCGGATCACCAACTTGGCTTGATGGTCGGTGGTCGAGTCAGAAAGTCTTAGCAACATCGCGATGATTACCCAGTTAGCCAAAAGGGAGGAACCACCGGCTGCGAGCAGAGGAGTTGTGAGTCCAGTTAGCGGCAGGATTCTGGTTACCCCACCAATCACAACAAACACCTGAAGGGCGATAACAAAAGCGAAACCAACAGCCAGCAACTTGGCAAACTCATCGGTGTGACTGAAGGCAATCTTTAGCCCTCTTGATACCAGCAAGAAATACAAAGCAAGAATCGCAAAGAAGCCAATCAGACCAAGTTCCTCAGCAAGGCTGGAGATTATGAAGTCGCTTTCGGCAAGCGGGACCAGTTGAGGAACACCGCCACCAAGACCTGATCCGAAGATGCTGCCATTGGACATACCAAAGATTCCCTGAACTATTTGATAACTGCCGCCGATAGCATCGTAGTTTTCCTCTGCGAACGGATTTAGCCATGCATCAAATCTTCTCGACACATAATCCAAAACCCTGGAAGCAACCAGCCCACCGGTAACCAACATGGCAACACCGATACCAGCGTAAAAAGCCCTGCCGGTAGCAACGTAAATCATCACCAGGAATAATCCGAAATACAAAATGCTTGTTCCAAGATCGCGTTGCAGTACCAAAACACCGATACTGGCCAGCCAGATTAAAAGTATTGGGCCTAAGTCGCGACCACGCGGAATTCTAATTCCAGCAATCTTGCGACCAACAACGGCCAAAGAATCTTTCCGGTTAACCAAATAGCCAGCAAAGAAAACAATCAAGGCGACCTTAGCAAGCTCACCCGGTTGGAATGTAACTCCAAAGAGTGAAATCCAAAGAGTTGCGCCATTGATGGTTGTTCCAATCACAGGAAGAAGTGGCAGCAGTAGTAAGACAATGCCAACGAACATCGCGGTGTATACATAGCGACGCAAAAACAATTGAGAAGGAATGAATAAGATCACCGCTGCAGCAACAGCCATCGCGACCGCTGTCCAAAGCACCTGCCTAAGGGCAAACAACTCTTCTCCACCTGCGGCTATGGTTGCAAGATCCAGGCGATAGATCATCGCAATTCCTAGACCATTGAGAACAAAGGCAATTGGCAAAATCAGGGGGTCAGACTCGGATGCCTTCTTGCGCAGGATGAAGTGCACCACCAAAACAAAGATCAAGGGCGGTAGCCAGTAGGTGAAGAGGTCAACCGTTAGCTTCTCGATGATGGCAAGCTGCACTAGCGCCAATTCAAGGGCATTTAGTCCCGCTGCAAGAAACAAGAACAGCGCTTCTAGGTTTCTGCTCCTTGGAACAATCTTTACGAGCTTGGAGATCTGCAGTGCTTCGGTAAACGAGGTCATTTACTCGCCACCAAGCTGAGAGATGATTCTTTCTGCTTCTTCCGCAGATTCGGCAGTAATCGAACGCTCCAGAGCTTCCCGCTGGAAGTCGGTAAGAGAGTCAACGGAAACATTCGTAACTTCGTAGACGCTGGAGAACTTGAATGGACCAAGTTCTTCCTTGATTCCCTTATAGATCACCACGTAGCCATCTTCGATTCCAACAAAGTAACGGGTCTGGGTGTATTCAATCGCTTGGGATAATCCGTAGCCAGCTAACGCAATAAGTAGTAGGTAGGTAGCAATTTGCCTGAACCTTCTAGCGCGAACGCGACCTTTGGTTTCTTTCAGAATCTTCTCAAGTAGTTCTTCGGATTCAGGGGCAAAGCTAACTGGGTCTTCTGGTTTTTGAAGAAGCTCAAGAAGTGTAAGTGGGTTTAGCAGGCGAAGAACTTGCATTCCCTTGCGCTGTTCAATAACTACATCATTTGCAGCTGAACCAACCAAGTTTCTACCAGGAGAAAAGTCTGTTTCATCTTTGGCGTCGACTACATCAACCAAAACAACCGTGACGTTATCGGGAGCTCCAAATTCCAAAGCCTCGCCAACCAAAAGCTCACAAGCCTCTTTAACATCCACCTTGCTCAGCAGGATGTTTTCCATAAGCTGATTAGGAACCACACCAGATAAACCATCGCTGCAAGCCATCCAGCGATCGCCTGGTTTGGTTTCATAGGTGTCGATATCAACTTCGGGGAACTGTTCGATATCTCCTAGAACACGCATCAACACACTTCTACGAGGGTGTATGAGCGCTTCTTCTTCACTGATTCGTCCGGTGTCGACAAGTCTTTGCACGAAAGTGTGATCAGAAGTGATCTGCTTCACAACTCCATCTCGCGCTAGGTAAATGCGTGAGTCTCCGATGTGTGCGATGGTGACCTTGGTTCCAGTCACCATTAGAGCCGAGAGCGTTGTTCCCATGCCTGTGATTGCCGGGTGCTGTTTTACACTGGCGTCGATTTTCTGCTTGGACTGGTAAATGTAATCAACAAGCTTCTGTTCAGCCTCAGCGCTAGTTTCCAGGGGCTCGTCGGCCAGGGCTACGTGCTGAGAAACAATTGCCGAAGCTATGTCTCCTCCGGCGTGACCACCCATACCATCGGCCACAAAAAACAGATTCACACCGGCGTAGCCGGAGTCTTGGTTTGAGGATCTAACGCGACCGATGTCGCTTGCCGCAAATGAAACTGTTTTTATCGCCAAGAGTTAGGCCCTTAGCTCGAAAGATGTTTGCCCAACGCGAAGCTGAGTGTTCATCGGAACCACCTGAGTGGTCGTCACCTTCTTGCCATCAAGCAAGGTTCCGTTGGTTGAATCAAGATCTTGAATCAGCCATTCGCCGTTTATGAAAACCAGCTTGGCGTGATGAGTGGATGTGTATTCATCATCAACAACTAAGTCGCTATCGCCTGCTCGGCCAATTGTTAGCTGTCTACCGGCGAGAGCTATCTCAGTGCCAACTTTTTCCCCAGCGGTCACCACAAGCTTGGTGGCTTTTTGCTCGGCTGGTTTGGCGACAGCTGGAGCTGAGCCAGTAGCCGCAACAAAAGTGTTCGGGAGATTTGCAGAGGCAACCTTAGATACAACCTTTTGCCCAAATAGATCTGCTCGAATAACGGAGATGATGCTAAAAATGAAAATCCACAACAACGCCAGGAAGCCAGTGCGGACCAAAAACAAAGCTAATTCACTCACTTGGCCCTCGCGATCACGTTGAACAGAAAGTCTGTTCTTCCTGCTGAAAAAGCGGTTCCATTCGGGAGCACCACTTGGTCGATCTTTCTTCCATCCACCTTGACGCCATTGGTTGAACCTAAATCTCGCAAAACTGCGCTGGAACCATCCCAAAGGATTTCAAAGTGGTTTCTACTTAGACCATTGTCCCCGATTTGGATGTCTGAGGTGGAATCTCTGCCAACCGTGGTTTTGGCAGCAACAAGCTGGTGTTTTACTCCAGCAACCTCAAGTACCGGCACCCAGACAACATCCAGCTTTTTGCTGCTAGAAACCACCGAGAGTTGACCCAAGGCCAAAGAGGCATCTTGGGAAAGTGCAATGTCCAACAAATCGCCAAATTGGAATCGCTGGTTTGAGGCGTGCTCGGAGCAGAGCTTAGAAAGCTCCTCAATAAGAGGTTCACCAAGATCACTTAGCCGCTCATAGTCTTGGGGGCTTAGTTGAACCAGATAGCTATTTGGAACCAGGATGCGTTCGCGACTGAGAATGGATGCCTTGGCGTCCATCTCTTGCCTGATAGCGGAGGCTATCTCGACCGGCTCTAGGCCCGACTTGAAGGTCTTAGAAAAAAGGCCAGTGACCTTCTTTTCCAAAGTCTTCTCAAATTTGTCTAAAAAGCCCAACAGGATCCCTTGATCGGCGGTTAGTTACAAGTTTACCCAACGGTGGCGCCGATGCGCTTGCCCCTGGTGTGTGTGGGGCTGCAGGCCAGATTCTCTGGGACTTCTGCGCAAGCATCGCAAAGCAAAATCAAATCTCTACACGCAAGTGATGAACAGTCGCGGAACTTCTTAGTTGGTCCTTCGCACGCTTCACACTTACCAATTACTTTCGTATCTGGTGAGAAGTCAATGTCCATACGGTCATCAAAAACATAAAGTGAACCTTCCCAGAG
>JBIIXH010000093.1:0-4008 GCA_044338475.1 Rhodoluna sp. | reverse complement strand
CCGGTTCTAAACCAACCGTCCTGGATTGATGCCTTGGTGGCCTCTGGGTTCTTCCAGTAACCACGAAGAACGTTTGATCCCTTAAGGAGAATCTCCCCATCATCGGCGATCTTCACTGCACAACCAGGAAGCACTCTTCCAACCTTGCCAATCTTGGCATCGGATGGCCTACCAATCATCGCCGGGGCACTCGTTTCGGTAAGTCCGTAGCCTTCCAAGACAACTAGCCCGATCGAGCGGAAGAAGTGTCCAAGTCTCTCGCCAAGGGGGGCTCCACCGGATACGGCGTATTTGACCTGACCCCCCATTGCTGCACGAAGCTTCTTGTAAACAAGTGCGTCAAAAACCTTGTGCTGAAGCTTTAGAGCAAGAGAAGGGCCGCCCTTTGTGTCTTGCGCTCTGGAGTAGTCAATGGCAACTTGAACGGCCTTACGGAAGATCTTGCCCTTGCCGCCAGCTTCCGCTTTCTGCTCAGCTGAGTTGTAGACCTTTTCAAATACTCGTGGAACCGCCAATAAGAAGTCTGGGTGGAAGGACTGCATTGATGCCGCAACTGTTGTGGTGTCTGGCTGATGGCCAACTTTAATTCCAGCGTGGACACACAATATCGAAATGAATCTGGCATACACGTGAGCAAGAGGCAAGAACAAAACGGTCGCTTTGCCTTCCTGGACAACTTCTGGAAGCTCCAGCATGGCGTTTTTCGAAAGATCTACGAAACCGCGGTGAAGTAGCTCACAACCTTTTGGCTTGCCTGTTGTACCAGAGGTGTAAATGATCGTGGCCAGCGAATCTAGATTCTGAGAAGTACGCGCTTGCTCCAGTTGCTCGGATGAGATTTCTCGTCCTTTTGCGACAAGCTTAACCAAAGGGTCATCTTCAAATTTCCAAACTTGTTTGACTGAAGGCACTGAGTCCTTGATAACCTCAAATCTCTTTTGGTGGTCTGATGTCTCCACAAAGAGGGCTACGGAGTTTGAGTCTGAAAGAACCCACTCAATCTGAGCTGGAGCACTGGTTTCGTAAATAGGGACGGAAACCGCTCCAGCAAACCAGAGCGCGTAATCAACCAAAGCCCATTCGTATCTGGTGCGGCTCATTATTGCTACTGCATCGCCAGGGCGGATGCCGGCCGCGATGAAACCCTTCGCTAGATCCTCAACCTGCTCAAGAAAGTCCTTGGCGCTAACATCAGTCCACACTCCAGGTGTTTTCTCGATAGCGAAAAGGGGAATGCTAGGTGTCTTTCTGACCCGATTCAAAAGTAAATCGGTGATGTTCTCGTGGGTAGCACTTTCAATTAGGGAGGGTAGTTCGTAGGATCTCATTTCGGCTCCTGTAATCGCTCAATTTTTGATAACTATAGACCCTTGTTGCCTGTTCTGGGCAATTTAGGGGTTCGCCCAATCAGCATCTGGGCGGTAAACTCGCTTTTTGGTCAGTTTTGACCCAAGGAATAGGCAAGGGTATGCACGCGATAGGCATCGACATTGGTGGCACCAAGATTGCTGGTGCCTTGGTCGACGACGCTGGAAACATACTCAAGGAAATCAGAATTCCGAGCCCGATTGATGATTCGGACCAGATGGTTGAGGCCATCGGTTCGGTTATTGCCGAACTTGAAAAAGGCGAGAAGGTTATAGGCGTCGGTGTCGCAGCCGCCGGGTTCATGAGTGCAGATCGCGAAATCATGTATCACTCACCAAACATTGCCGTTTGGCGAAACGAGCCCCTCAAGAAAAGAATTTCTTCTCAAACCAAACTGCCGGTCCTGCTAGAAAACGACGCCAACGCAGCGGGTTGGGCAGAGTTTAGATTCGGCGCGGGCAAAGGCCGCAAAGGAATGGTGATACTAACCATTGGAACCGGAGTTGGCGGGGCAATCATCTCTGACGGAGTTTTACTAAAGGGCGGATTCGGTATCGGAGGGGAGTTAGGCCACGTGGTCTTGATTCCAGGAGGAAGAGATTGCGGTTGTGGTCAAAAAGGCTGCGTTGAGTCCTACTGCTCCGGCACAGCACTTCTGAAATCTGCCAGAGAACTCGCTCAATCAAGTGCACCAAGTGCAAAAAGGCTCCAAGAGCTCATGAATGAATCAGGAGAGCTCTCAGGAGAGCAGGTTTACCAGGCAATCTTGGAAAATGACCCAGGTGCTTCTGATCTAGTTGCAGAGCTTGGACATTATCTAGGAACCGCAATTGGAACGATTTACGTGCCAATTCTTGACCCAGAGCTTGTTGTTATAGGTGGAGGAGTTAGCACGGTAGGGGAGAAACTGTTAGACCCAATTCAAGCTGCCTTCGAGGGATCAATGCCAGCCAAGGGATATCGCCCAGAACTTGAGATAGTA
Source organism: Rhodoluna sp. (assembly GCA_044338475.1). Taxonomy (GTDB): domain Bacteria; phylum Actinomycetota; class Actinomycetes; order Actinomycetales; family Microbacteriaceae; genus Rhodoluna. The sequence continues at coordinate 1,658 of JBIIXH010000093.1, read as the reverse complement.
AAGGCCACTTTCTTGAACCAGGCAGGCCTTATCGGGGCTGCTGACTTAGCTCGCCATAGCTTTGCGTAACCACCAACACTAAACTTGAGCTTTAGCCATTTAGAGGGAGGTAGTTATGACGTATTTCATTCTGAAAACATTCGTTCTCGGCCCTCTGCTGCGCTTTATCTTTAGGCCCTGGACGCGCGGAGTTGAAAACGTGCCAACTTCAGGACCTGCAATCCTTGCCAGCAACCACCTTTCTTTTTCGGACTCCATCTTTTTGCCGCTGCAGTGCCCAAGACCGGTAGTTTTCCTTGCCAAGAGTGAATACTTCACGGGCAAGGGAATAAAGGGATTTTTCGTAAAGCTGTTTTTCAAATCCACAGGCCAGCTTCCAATTGACCGCTCTGGAGGTAAGGCATCGGAAGCTGCCCTGAACACCGGCCTTGGAGTGCTGGAGCAAAACCAACTCCTAGGGATCTATCCAGAGGGAACCAGATCGCCAGATGGCAAGCTCTATCGTGGCCGAACCGGTATCGCCCGTATGGCACTCGAAGCAAAGGTGCCGGTAATTCCGGTAGCGATGATCGACACCGAAAAGGTTCAACCTATCGGAACGCGTTTTCCTAGAATCCGCCGAGTAGGCATTGTTTATGGCAAGCCATTGGATTTTTCCAGGTTTGATGGCATGGAAGGTGATCGCATTGTGTTGCGAGCGGTTACCGACGAGATTATGTACGAACTTATGAGAATCAGTGGTCAAGAATATGTTGACCAGTACGCTTCGACAGTTAAGGAAAAACGAGCAGCGCTCGCGACTTAGAATAAATTATGGATCCAAACATAAAAGCAGACCCAGAAGTTTTAAAGGGCCTCGATAACTACCAAAACCTGGTCGCTGCTCAGCAACCGGCTTGGACTGATCAGGCTGCGCTGGAAAAAGCTCGCCAAGAACTTTCTATTCTCCCTCCGCTAGTTTTTGCAGGAGAAGTTGACACTCTTAGGAACAGACTCGCCGCTGCCGCGGAGGGTAAAGCATTCTTACTGCAAGGCGGCGACTGTGCTGAAACATTTGCCGATGCAACTGCGGATCGCATTAGAAACCGCGTGAAGACCGTTTTGCAGATGGCAGTTGTGTTGATGTATGGAGCATCATTGCCGGTTGTGAAAATGGGAAGAATGTCTGGCCAGTTTGCAAAACCACGCTCTTCTGATACCGAAACTCGTGGCGATGTAACTTTGCCTGCTTACCGCGGTGACGCGGTAAACGGCTACGACTTCACAGCGGAATCAAGAGCTACTGACCCTAGTCGAATGGTTCGGGCGTACCACACCTCAGCATCAACCCTGAATCTCATCCGTGCTTTTACCACAGGCGGTTTTGCTGATCTTCGTTCAGTGCACGAATGGAACAAGGGTTTTACGGACAACCCCGCAAACTCTCGCTACGAGCAGTTAGCTGGCGAAATTGATCGCGCGATTAGATTCATGGCTGCCTGCGGGGCTGACTTCGATGCTCTAAAGAGCACAGAGTTCTACGTGTCGCACGAAGCGTTGTTATTTGACTACGAACGCCCGTTGACCAGAATCGACTCTCGAACCGGTAACCCTTACGGCACCAGCGGTCATTTCCTCTGGGTGGGCGAGAGAACCAGACAGTTAGATGGCGCACACAT
>JBIIXH010000034.1:0-7876 GCA_044338475.1 Rhodoluna sp. | reverse complement strand
GAGAAAATCGACGAAGCTACTTTAGAGCAGCACTACGAATCACTATGCGATCCAAGACTAAATCACATGCAGTCGCTAGAACTTGCCTTCTTGGTTTCGGAAAAGCTCGCTAAACGCTAGCGAGTATAAATAGTAACTTCGCTGCCAACGCGAACCCGAGCTGACGCAGCCGGAGTTTGCCTAGAAACTTTTACGATTCCGTATCTACTTGAGAGCTGATCGGTATCAATCACAACAGTTAGCCCAAGAGCTTGCAAGGCATTTCTTGCTGCCGCAACGGTTTCACCCACAACATTAGGCATTGTCACAAACTCAGGACCTTTTGAAACCGTAAGGGCAACCGACCCTCCCTCGGGAAGTGGGTCAGCGGATGCAGCGAGAGAGATAACCTGACCGGAAGGCACTTGATCGCTAAAGGCTTGTTGACTGGTGACGGTAAGGCCTTCGGCTTCCAGTTTTTCGGTCGCCTGCTGAAGCGTCAAACCTTCAACGGCAGGAACGGGACCCAAGGATACTTTTAGATCAACGACACTTCCTTCGTCTAAGGAGACTCCCGCAGCACCCGAGAAGGCAAACACCTGACCAGCTTCGGCTGTATTAAAGAAGGAGTCAACCGCTCCCGGGGTCAAGCCTGTATCAATAAGTAGCTGCTTGGCTTGCTCCAGATTTAGCCCTAGCGGTTCTGGCACCAACACCTGTTTTGGACCCGTGGACACAAAAACAGTGACTGCTGATTGCTTGGCAACCCGGGTTCCAGCAACGGGCTCTGTTCTGGTGACTCGGCCAACCGGAACGGTAGCGCTGTGTTCTTGCTCTTGGGTTACTTTAAGACCGATTGGTTCGAGTGCTGAAATTGCCACCTCAACGGAGCGCCCCTCCAGTTCGGGAACTACCGAGGCACCGCCTGGGCCCGCAGAAAACCACCAACCTGATCCCGCGGATAAGAAAATTGCCAGCAGTGTCACGACCAGAACTAGGCGCCCGCTTCTACGGTTTGCTTTTGCCAGCTTTACAAAACCATCTGATCTTTCGTAATTTTCCACGGGTCTCATCTCACCGATAACTTCGGTTGCCCCAGCTGGGGCGACAAAGACCTCAGTGACGTTTCGAGTTATGCCAAAGTCCTCAAAGGTTGTGGTGAGGCCGCGTTTGATATCCGATTTAGCTCTGGTGATAACAGGAAGCAATTCTGTTGCGCTAGCGGGGCGATCACTTGGGTTTCTAGCCGTGGCCCAAAGAACTATTTCGTCCAGTAGTTCTGGAACTTCGGGATTTAAGCTAGAAGGTGCGGGAATGTTGCTATTGGCGTGCTGGTAGGCAATCTGCACTGCTTGGTCGCCGTCATAGGGCTGCTTACCAGTAAGCATTTCAAAAGCCATTACTCCAAGCGAGTAGACATCACTTCTTGCATCTGCTTGCCCACGAAGCACTAGCTCGGGGGATAAGTAGGCAGCTGTTCCAACTAAAGATCCGGTTTGGGTATGAGAAGAGATTTCCCTAGCTAGTCCAAAATCCCCAAGCTTTACCGTTCCGTTGTCAGATAGAAACACGTTTTCTGGCTTTAGATCGCGGTGCAATTTTCCCGCAGCGTGAGCTGCCGCAAGCCCCGCGGTTAGTGGTTCAAGAATCTCGAGTGCTCTTTTAGGAGAGAGTGATCCAAAATCGTTTAGTGCGTCACGAAGATTGATTCCTGGGACATATTCCATTACTAGAAAGATGGCTTGGTTATCGGTTCCCTGGTCGAATACATTAACCAAATTCGGATGCGAGAGCGAAGCGGCCATCTTGGCTTCGCGGCGAAACTTATCAACAAACGACCTATCGGTTGCTAGGTGGGGGTGAATAATCTTTAGTGCAACCACTCTTTCCAAAACGGTGTCTTCGGCCCGATAAACACTAGCCATGCCGCCTGAGGCGACAAAAGCTTTTATCAGATACCGCTCAGCAATCAGCTGACCCGTTAGATCAGCCATCTTGCCGGCCCAGAGTCGCAGGTATCGCAAGTAGAGCCAACTTGATTGGCTTGATTGAGCGAATTTGAAGCTTCATAAGCGTTTCTATGTTCACACAGCCAGAAAGGTTATTCCGTGAAGGGCTCGGGTGTGGCAATCTAGTAGCGTGAACAACATTCAAGACCCAGTGCAAAACTGGTTGAGCGTAGATCAAGCTGCGGAAGCACTTTCAATTCCCAAAGGGAGAGTAAATCGCCTTTTGGAGGAATACAGCCTGGTGGGCATCAAAAGAGACGGTGTGCTTATGATCCCAGCCGACATCATTGTTCAAGGAGAGCCGTTAGCTCCTGTTCGTGGAACGATAATCATGCTTCTTGACTCTGGATACAGCATCGAAGAGTCAATCAATTGGCTTTTTACTCACTCCGATGTTTTGGGACAGACCCCACTGCAGTCTTTGATTGAGGGCAAGAAGGCGCCGGTCAGACGTCTTGCTCAGATGCTAGATATCTAAGCCTGTCGGTTAATAACTTTTTGAGCCATGGACTTTAGTTGGGCTTTAGCCTGACCGTCCATTTCAATTCTTTCCAGAGCCGCCATGGCCTGATCGGCTAGTTCGGTGATGGTTCGCTCAACTTTCTCAAGCGCCTTGGATCCAATGATTGTTTGTTGTAAGAAGGCAACCTGCTCATCGGTAAGTTCTCTCGAGGAGAGCATCTCATCAAACAACTTGCCAACCGATGAGGTAAGGGAGGCTCTGGTGTAACCAATAAGAACTGTCCGCTTACCTTCTCTTAGGTCATCACCTGCAGGTTTACCGGTAACTGCTGAGTCACCGAATACCCCCAACACATCGTCACGAAGCTGAAAAGCCATACCCAGTGGAACACCAAACTCGGATAGCTGACGAAGTTGATCTGGGGTGGCACCAGCAAAGGCAGCTCCAATCAAAAGCGGTGCTTCTATTGAATACTTAGCGCTCTTATACAAAATCACATTGTTGGCTCTGCCAACCGCGTCTTCGACGGGTCTTGTGATGGCCGCGTTTTCTTCCACGACGTCTAGATACTGTCCGGCCATGACCTCTACTCTCATTCGGCTGAATTCGTCACGGCAGGCTGCGGAAACCTCGTTACTTGGTGCATTCAATAAGGCATTTCCAAAGATTTCACTACTCCAACCAAGCATGAGATCTCCAACAAGAACCGACCCCGCAACCCCAAATCGTTCTGAAGATCCAGCCCACATGGAGTTCTTGTGCAAAGTTTCAAATCTTTTGTGGACCGCAGGTTGACCTCGGCGTAAATCGGATTGATCCAGCAAGTCGTCGTGAACTAGGGCAGCACCTTGAAACATTTCCAGAGAAGCCGCAATGCCAACCATGGCTTCGGCCGAGCGAGCTCTTTGATCGCTAGATTGCAGTGGAGCTGAGCCTAAGTGACCAACCCAAGACCAGTAGCAAAACAGTGCCCGGAATCGCTTGCCGCCTTGCAGCAGGGCCTGGGTGTAATTGACGAGGGGGGCCAGATCCTCGGAAATGGCTCCAAATTCACGAAGTTGGGTGGCACAAAAGTCGTCCAAGTGTTCTTGGACTAGCTTGAGCAGGCTTTCTGATTCACTCACAGCAATAGCCTAACTAGCTTGCTTGGGTTAGAGTTTAGATAGCAGCTAGCGAATCGGGAGGAAACTGTGGGCTTGTCAGAGCGCGAACAGCAGCTACTTGAAGAACTTGAACGCGGCCTCCTAGAAGGCGAAAAGGGCATCGCGGCTAAAGCCGAGCGCGTGGGTAACCCTGCCGGCAAGCTGATTGCTGGAGCCCTGGTAGCGGTTATCGGTCTCGGGGTTCTAATTACTGGTGTCTTGGTCCAGTTCTCGATAATTGGCGTAGTTGGCTTTTTGATCATGCTTGCTGGGCTAGTAGTTGCCACCTCCAACATCCAGCTTCCTGACATGAGTGCAGGTTTTGGCCCTTCAACCTCAAACTCCCCAAAGCCTGGCCGTAACTTCTTTGAAGATCGCTGGGATAAGAGGCAAGGGGAGTAACCCCAGGCCAAAAAGCCCCAAAGACCCTCATTTTGAGGGTCTTTTTGCATTTAAGGCCGAACACGCCCAAATTGAACTTTTTTGCTATTTTTGACCACAAAGTGGGTCAAAGTGGTGTAGAGTGGAGGAAATCGCAAAAGCGGCCAATTTCACGGGGAAGGGGAATTCGATGCTTTTAGGAAGTCACGCCCCCAAGCTGGACGAAAAGGGCAGGGTCATTCTTCCCGCTAAGTTCCGTGACGATCTTTCCTCTGGCCTAGTGCTTACTCGCGGCCAGGACCGCTGTCTGTATGTGTTTTCATCCAAGGAATTTGAGGCGATCAACGAAACGATTCGCCAGGCACCAATTACAAGCAAACAGGCTCGCGATTACCTAAGAATCTTCCTTTCCGGTGCATCGGACGAGATCCCTGACAAGCAGGGAAGAGTAACCATCCCGCCAGCTCTTAGAACCTATGCGGCACTGGGTAAAGAGCTAGTGGTTATTGGCGTTGGCTCCCGCGCTGAGATTTGGGACGCAACAGCTTGGGCTGACTATCTAGCAAATAAAGAAAATGACTTCTCGGAAATTTCCGAGGAGGTGATTCCAGGCCTGTTTTAACCTTGACTGCCTGATTTGGGTTTGATTTTCTTCCCCGATATCAAAACCAATCAGGCGGCTAAGGGGCCTTACACCTCATGAATCAAAAGAATCTCGAATCACTACACGAACCAGTGATGCTGGAGCGCACCCTGCAACTACTGGCACCAGCGCTCGCAAGCGAAAGAGCAGTCCTAGTTGATTGCACCCTTGGCCTCGGAGGACACTCCGAGGCTTTCCTTAAAGCTTTTGAGAACCTAACGGTAATTGGAATTGACCGCGACCTGGTTGCACTAGATCTAGCCGGTAAACGCCTTGAGGGCTTTGGTTCGAGAGTCAACTACTTTCACGGAACCTATGAGCAAATTCCTGAGGCTCTTGCTGAGTTTGGCTTTTCTGAAGCGTCGGCGATCCTGATGGATCTAGGCGTTAGCTCGATGCAGATTGACAGCCAAGATCGCGGTTTTGCATACAGCTTTGATGCACCGCTTGATATGCGGATGGATGCATCTACTGGCCAGACTGCCGCAGAGCTAATTGCAACCGAAAGCGAGCAGGAATTAGCACGAATTTTCAAAGAATACGGTGAAGAGCGATTTGCCAAGAAGATTGCTTCCGAAATTGTTGAGATTCGGGGTAAGTCTCCAATAACTTCCAGCAAGCAGCTGGCGAGCATCATCAGCGATGTTGTGCCGTTCATTCCTGGGAAATCTTCTGGTCACCCTGCCAAGCGGGTCTTTCAGGCCCTCAGAATTGCCGTAAATAAAGAACTCGAGATTCTTGAAAGCGCGATTCCAGCCGCAATCGATTCCTTGGAAGTCGGGGGCCGACTTCTTGTGTTGGCCTATCACTCACTTGAAGACCGCATCGTAAAACAGGCGATTGTGAAGGCTTCAACTTCTTCGGCACCAATTGAGTTGCCGTTTGAGCTTCCAGAGCACGCTCCAGTTTTGAAATTAGTAATCAAGGGTGCCGAGCAGGCAACCCTCCAGGAAATTGCCGCAAACCCTCGCTCCGCATCGGTGCGCTTGCGAGTGGCAGAGAAAATCAGGAAAGTAGCATGAAATCACTTAGAAAATCGCGCCTCAGCGCTCCGGTGGTAATGATTCTGGTCACAGGGTTCGTTGCCGTATCGCTACTGCACTTACTTTTGACGATCCTGACATCGCAGTCGGTCTATGAACTATCCGATCTAAAGCGTGAGAAGCGAGAACTAGACACTACTTCGCAGATTCTTTCTGAGGAAGTTTCCTCGCTGGCCTCAAATCAGAATCTGCTAAACACCGCAAGCCGTCTAGGTATGGTGCCAAACACCAACCCAGTTTTTCTTCGCCTTACCGATCAGTCAGTTTTGGGCCAGCCACTTCCAGCCCCAATCGCGAGCACTCAATCCACGAATTTAGTGGCCAACTCAGCAATGATTATTGAGTCATCTCAAATTAACCAGGTGACTGTTCCGGCTAGCACAACTGAACCAGTAGCGATTTCGACCGCTGTTTCAACCAGCCTGATTCCAGCTTCGCCAACTAGATAGCGCTTGAAAGGTTTCGCCGCAAATGAATCAAACGGGGCAAACCAACATAACTAGGAGGATGAGACTGTTCCTAACAGTCTCGGCGATTCTGGTAGTTGTTTTTACTATTCGTTTGATTGACTTCCAAATTGTTCGCGCTGAGGCAATCAGCGAATACTCCTACGAGAATCGCGCCGTTACAAGAACAATCCCTGCAATTCGCGGTGACATTTTGGATGCCAACGGAGAAATTCTTGCAACCAGCGTTTATCGTTACGACATCAACGCCGCACCATCGATGGTGAAACCAGTTTCGAGGGTTGTTGATGGAGTTGAGCAGGTAATTAGCGTGGAAGCAGTTGCTGCGGACCTGGCCAGAATCTTGCAAGAAGATATCGCGGTGTTGCTTCCTAAGCTCACTGGAACTTCGAACTACGTGAACTTGAAAAAACGAGTTGATGCCGACACCCATCGAAGCATCGAAGAACTTGAGATTCCTTGGATTTTCTCTGATGCAAAGCAAAATCGCCTTTACCCAAATGGAGCGGTTGCAGGTAACTTGATTGGCTTCGTTGATACCGACGGTATGGCTCTTGCAGGCCTTGAGCGTCAATTCAACGCCTGTCTTGCAGGAGTTGATGGCCAAGAGCGCTTTGAGAGGGGAGTTGATGGAATCAGGATTCCATCAAGTGCTGTAGTTACTCAAGCCGTCGCTCACGGAAGAGACGTTGTGTTAACAATCGACGCGAGCTTGCAATATCACGCTCAACAGACCCTGGCCAGTGAAGTTGAAAGACTCGATGCAGACTGGGCAACAGCAGTAGTAATCGAAGTAAAAACCGGTCGAATTGTTCTAGCGGCCGAAGCGCCAAGCGTTGACCCAAATGATCCAGGTAAGTCAGCACCGGAAGAACGTGGCGCGAGAGTTTTCCAGTATGCCTATGAGCCTGGCTCAACCATGAAATCTCTGACTGCAGCAACTGCTATTGAAACAGGCTTTGCAACTATGGGAACCGGTGTAGTTGCACCAGATCAAATGCCGCTTTTCGATAGAACCATCAAAGACTTCTTGCCCCACGAAACGTGGAACCTAACTTTGGCGGGTGTACTAACAAAGTCTTCTAACGTTGGAATGATCAAGATCGCCGAGAACATCCCAGCTGGCACCAGATTCGATTTCATGCAGCGCTTTGGATTCGGCAAGCCAACTGAAGTTGGTTTTGAGGGTGAAACAGGTGGACTGCTCAGTGACTACAACAACTGGGACGGTGTGACTAACTTCACCACAACCTTCGGTCAAGGTCTTTCGGTTTCCGCTGTGCAGATGGCTTCGGTTTATCAAACTCTTGCCAACGGGGGAGTTCGGCTCAACCCAGTGTTGGTAGCTGGCTGTGTAGATGACGCTGGAGAAATGACGTCAGTACCGAAGACCACTGCCACTCAAGTAGTTTCTGCACAGACAGCTCAAGACGTAATGCTGATGCTCGAGAAAGTAGTTGAAGACGGTGGGATTGGTCAGGCTACCGCGGTTCCTGGATACCGCTCAGCTGGAAAAACCGGAACCGCTGAGATCCAAGAGGATGGTGGTTACGGTGATTACTTTGCGACATCGTTTTTTGGAATGGCTCCAGTAGATAACCCGCAATACGCCATGGGTGTAATCATCTATAAACCAAAGCAAGTTCACACCAACTCGATGGCGGCAGCTGCTAGCTACCAAAAGATTCTTTCCCAGATACTTTTGACTAACCGCGTTGCTCCTTCCACGACAGTGTCTCCCGAGATTGC
>JBIIXH010000108.1:0-2976 GCA_044338475.1 Rhodoluna sp. | reverse complement strand
ATGGTTGTCTCAGGTAAAACCAGAAGAACTGGAGTCAAAGGAGTTTCAGTAATGGCCGAAAACGCCTGGGACCTAGACCAACTGTGGCAGCAGTACCGTCAGAAAAATTTAGTCGCGGTTGAAAATTGACAACAAGCGAAGAATCTCGACGTATAGCCAGATAAGAGTAACGGCAAGACCAAACGCTGCACGCCACTCCATATCTACTGGCCACTTGTCTCTAGCTCCAACAGTGATGGTCTCGAAGTCTAGATTCAAAGTGAAGGCAGCAAGACCTGCACCAACCAAACCAGCAAGCCAACCAAAAGCAGAACCGTAAACGCCAGCACCGCCAGTAATAAGTACAAAACCTAGGTTGATAACGGCAAAGATCATGTAACCGATGATTGCAAAAGTCATAATTCTGGTGAATCTTGCGTCAACCTTGATCCAGCCAAAGCGGTAAGCGGCAAACATCGCACCGGCGGTAGTCAAAGTTGCAAGAACTGCTGACTGAACGATGCCTGGGTACATCGACTCGAACATCGCAGAAATTCCACCCAAGAAAACGCCTTCAACCGCTGCGTAAGCAACGATGACGCCTGGCATTACCTTCTTTGAAAAGGTGATCCATAAAGCAAGACCAAGACCAACAAACATTGCTGGGAACCATAGTGCCTGTAATGGCTGGAAGAACCAAGTTGCTGCGGCTGAAATCAGCAACACAACAAAAATTGCTGCTACCTTGCCAGCTGTTCCCTCAACGGTCATTGGCTCATTTTTAGAAGCAATCTTAGAAAACTCTGCATCAACAAGGTCCTGAGGAACCTCACGAGCAGCCTGCAATCCGGTTTGCATTGAGCGGTTAAACACTGGGTTGTGGGACAAGATTGTTCTCCTATACCTATGGGCCTTTACAGCTCAATTGTAAGCCGAATTGCTGAAAGTTAGCTGAGCGCTAGCTTGCCTGCAAAACAAGGCAAAAAGCGTGTCTTCTGCTACAGGTTGCTAGCCCCCTGTTCTTCCAGGCTGGAAAATCGGGACTTCTACACTTGGATTCATGAAAACTTCGAAGAAAAAACTTGCCGCCCTGGCGCTCGTATCCGCAATTTTTGCGATTGGTTCAGTCAGTCCCGCTGCCCAAGCAACTTCGACTGGAACGATGGCTCTTTACTTCTCAGCGCCGTTTGTTACTGGATCGCACGTTACGGCAAGTGCAAATACTGAGAATTTCAATGGCTCAGCCTCTTGTCCAACGTCTACATCATCTTGGTATACAGCAACTCATAGTGGGTGCGCAATTTCCGTCAAAACCGGCACGTCGACCGGTAATAGCGAGCAAGAAATTGGTGCAGCATATTCAAACTTTGCTTACAACATTGGGAATTCTGTCTATACCTTTACGGATTCCGTAAAGTATGTAGGTGTTTGGTGGATGATGGGAAGCACTGGAAATGGAATTCAATTTCGGGATGCCAGTAACACATTGATTGCGACTCTAGATGTCGGCGAGGTTTTATCAGTACTAGGACTGGATGGAAGCACTATGACTGATAGTGACACCAGCACGATAGAAACAGTAGATGGTCGCACTCACTTTAGGAAACACTATTACAGGGGTCCGGGTGTCTACACGGGAACTGTCGCGTCCCCGTTTTTCAACTACCAAGACGGGGCTGCTTACGCCAATCAACCCTGGGTGTATCTAAACCTATTCGTAAGTGGGGATTTGGCTATAAAGAAAGTAACTTTCACTGGTGCTGATTTTGAGGTAGATAACATAACTGTCTCCACGGTTGAAGCCGCACCACGTGGGGACATGGTCTTCGTGAAGGGTCTTGCAGGTAAGTCGGTTCAATACCTTCCTGGAGCAACTGGGGTAACTGGAACAACCGCACTGCAGGGTTCGAACGCTAGGGCGAATCTTCGCTCTAACGGATTCAATAGGACCGGACACACATTCACTGGCTGGAATACCAGACAAGACGGCCAAGGAACAGCTTATGCGGCTGGATCTTCCTACGATTTCTCATCCGACCTAACGCTCTACGCACAATGGGAAGTAGCGGCCAGCCCCTCCCCGACCCCTTCACCTTCACCTTCGGCGTCGGCTTCGGCTTCGGCGGCTCCAGCTGCCACCATCGTCAGCTCTTCCAGTCTGCCTTCAAATCTTGCAACCACCGGCGCCTCGGAAGCTGGCCTAGTATTGCCGGCCATAGCAGTCTCAGCGCTCGGGTTTGGGTTGCTAGCTGCAGCTAGGCAGCTGAAGAAGAATTCGAACGGTAGTAAAAGACTGTCCCGCAATGAGCTGGACTCCTAGCCTTTCAACATAAAAGAGAGTGGACCTGAGGGGATTTGAACCCCTGACCCCCTGCATGCCATGCAGGTGCGCTACCAGCTGCGCCACAGGCCCTCTTGTGTAACTTTGTTAGCTTAGCTCAAACTGGGGCTAGCTGACAAAGCAGTAAGTTTTAGCTCTGGGCAGTCACTCCAAATTCGCTCCAGTGAGTAATAGACACGATCTTCCTCGTGCATAACGTGGCAGATTATTTCTCCAAAGTCCAGAAGCACCCATCGTCCGCCAGCTTTACCTTCACGACGAAGAAGCTTGATGCCTTGCTCTAAAAGCTTTTCTTCGATTCCATCGGAGATTGCAACAACCTGACGTTCATTTCGTCCAGAGGCAATCAAGAAAATGTCAGTTAGTGGCATGTGGGAAGAAACATCCAGTGCGACGATGTTCTCAGCTACCTTGTCTGATGCGGCTGCTGCGGCGAACTCCGCAACTTCAATAGCTTTCTTAGTCGCGCCCACAAACACCCATCTTTAGATTATTCCAAGCATAAACGCTGCCACGGTGAGGGCTCCGACTGTAATCATCAAAACAACAGTGGACATAACTGCATAAACCTGACCCTGGCCTTTGCGATTGATCAAAGTAAGCTCAACCACCTTGGCTCTTGTCTTGGCAATTCCAGCAGCCCGAATTGGGGCTAC